>NZ_JBPNYQ010000003.1:0-287499 GCF_051235485.1 Pseudoalteromonas nanhaiensis
ATTCTTGCAAAGTAACGCCTTGATATTAAGCACCTGTGAAACGCTGAATTCTGCATCTTGAGGTGGCTTGGGTATAAGCACATGCAAACGTAAAAAAAGGCAGTTGAGACTGCCTTTTAATATTTAGACTGTGTAGTTTAAATTAAAACATGTATTGGAATGATACTGAGGCAACATCCATATCTGGGTCGATATCATCTTCTAATTCATAGCGCTCATATTCTAAACGTACTTGCATATTCGTAGTGAAAGCATACTCAATACCTGCACCATAAAATACATCACCACCATTAGTGTCGGCACTAATACTGCCAAGTTCACCTAAGTCTTGCTCAATTTCAGCATCCCATTCTAGCCAGCCACCTTTGGCATAGACAGAAAAACTTTCTGTAATCGGCGCTGCTAATCGTGCAGCCAGTGAAACACCGTCAATTTCAGCTTTAGAATCGATATCGCTTACTTCATCAAAGTTTTGGTATGCAAGTTCAAGGCTTAGGTATTTATTAAATTGCGTACCAATATATCCTTTTAGCATTTGTGAATCATCATCGAAGTCAGTGTCATTTTCGCTGTCTTCAAACTCAAAAGAATATTGACCGTAGCCGATACCGGTATAAATACGCGGAGAATCCATTTCGGTAATATCTGCATGTGCAGCATTGTTAAAACCTAGTAGTGCTAAAGAAAGTGCAGACATTGAAATTGCTTTAATCATTTAATAGCTCCTTTATAAATTAAAAAACGAATGTTTCGCGTCATTCACTAGGAGTATTGCAATGGCAATGCCAACGCAAAAACAAAGCCTAAAGTATTGTTTTTAGGCTTTATTAAGCGATTTTATGACCAGGTTGTTGAAACTGTAAACAGGCGTTCAGTTTGGCAGTCGTAACAATTTCAGGGTGCTCTGTAGAAGTTACCAGGTGCAGTTTTTTAATCAGTGTTGTTTTACGCTTTTTGCAAAAGGGTTTCTGTTTCTATTGCGATCTCTTTCATTTTTATCGCATAGTTTTCAATTTTCTTTTCTTCGTCTGTCACAGCGGTATAAGAAGGTACTTCGATTGGGTAACCTGCTTCATCCATCGCAATAAAACTAATAACACAATGATTGGTTTCAACTAGGTTTTGTGTTTTTGGGTCACCGCAGCGGACTTGAATAAAGATTTGCATGCTGGTTTTACCAGTGTGAGCAATACTGGCTTTAACTTCGACAATTTGGCCAACCAAAATAGGGCGCTGAAACTTTACACCCGCTACTGAAACAGTAACGCAGTAATGACCACTCCAACCTGCAGCACAGGCGTATCCTGCTTGGTCAATCCACTTCATTACCACACCACCATGAACCTTACCGCCAAAATTTACATCGGTAGGTTCAGCTAAAAAACGAAAGGTTACACTTGAAGACGGCATATTTTACTCACTTTTAATCACGACTAATATCAGTTCACCTTTAACGTCTTAATCTGTAAAGGTAAACAGACCTTAAGCATAGCCTAAAAAAGGGGCCGAAGCCCCTGCAATTTAGGATGAATTTTAATTAAATGAGTAACGTTAGTTATTACATATTTGGGTAGTTTGGTCCGCCAGCTCCCTCAGGTGTTACCCAAGTAATGTTTTGACTTGGGTCTTTTATGTCACAGGTTTTACAGTGCACACAGTTTTGCGAATTAATCACAAACTGTTTTTCACCTTCGACTTCTTGTATTTCGTATACACCAGCAGGGCAGTAGCGTTGCGCTGGTTCATCAAATTGCACCAAATTCACTGTAATTGGAATCGAGTTATCTTTTAGCTTTAAATGGCATGGTTGCGATTCTTCATGATTGGTATTTGATAAAAACACCGATGAAAGTTTATCGAAGCTGAGTTTGCCATCTGCTTTTGGGTAGTCGATTTTTTCGGCCTGATCAGCAGTAACTAAGGTGGCATGATCTGGCATGTTATCTTCAAAGTTAAATGGTAAGCTGCCACCAAATAGGTTTTGGTCTAGTGTGTTATAAGCCCCCCCTAAGAACTTACCCAATTTGTGCATAACAGGGCCAAAGTTACGCGATTGATAGAGCTCTTTATACGCCCAGCTTTGTTCAAAGGCCGTTTTATATTCTGCTAAATCGGTATTTTCTTTTCCGTCGCTAAGGGCTGCTACAATCACATCAGCAGCGACCATGCCTGATTTCATTGCGGTATGGTTACCTTTGATCTTGGCAAAGTTTAATGTGCCGGCATCACAACCAACAAGTAAACCACCCGGGAAGTGCATTTTTGGTAATGAGCGCAGGCCACCTTTGGCAATGGCTCTTGCCCCATAGGCTATACGCTCACCGCCTTCTAACACATCTTTAAAGACAGGGTGATGTTTCATTCGTTGGAATTCATCAAACGGGCTTAAATGTGGGTTTGAGTAGTTAAGGTCAACAATTAAGCCTACGACTACTTGGTTGTTGTCGCTGTGATACATAAACGCACCACCACTTGTATCGCCGGTTAATGGCCAGCCTGTGCCATGTACAACGGTGCCTTCTTTATGTTTACTCGGATCGATTTGCCATATTTCTTTGAACCCTAAACCGTAATGCTGTGGAGACGCATCTTTATCAAGGGCAAAGTGTTTGATTAACTCTTTACCTAAATGACCTCGGCAGCCTTCGGCAAATACGGTGTATTTTGCTCTAAGCTCCATACCCGGCATATAACCGTCTTTTTCGTTGCCGTCTTTATCAAGACCCATATCGCCAGTGATAATGCCTTTTACTGTCTCGTCTTCAATGATTAAAGAATGCGCACTAAAGCCTGGGAATATTTCGACCCCTAAGTTTTCAGCTTGTTCAGCTAAAAAGCGACATACATTACCCATAGAAACAATGTAATTGCCCTCGTTATGGAATGTTTTAGGGCTCGCAAAGTGGGGGATGCTGGTGGCTTTTTCACTGTTATTAAACCAGTAAATATCATCTTGCGTTACTTTTGTAGTAACCGGTGCGCCTAATGACTGCCAATCGGGTAGTAATTCATCGAGTGCTTTGGTTTCAAAAACGGCACCAGATAAAATGTGTGCGCCCACCTCAGAGCCTTTTTCTACCACACAGATCATTAATTCTTGTTGTTTTTCTTGTGCTTGTTGAGCCAATCTAATCGCAGTTGATAAACCTGCTGGGCCTGCGCCTACGATGACTACATCAAATTCCATGGTTTCGCGTTCGACCATATAAACCTCTTCTCGGTGACGGACCTGCTGTAAAGAACCTTATTTCATACTTGCAAATGAAACGTTACAGGCTGTGAATACTTTAAGGTTATTTTAGGTTGACGTTTACGTCAACAGGAAGTAGTCTGAATTCATAAAATAAATAAGTTGACGCGAAGGTCAACTTTGAGAACACACAATTGATGGAGTCACGATGAAAGTCCTCGTTCCAATTAAAAGAGTAATTGACTACAACGTCAAAGCACGCGTTAAAGCCGATAAAACGGATGTTGATCTAGCTAATGTAAAAATGGCGATGAACCCGTTTTGTGAAATTGCAATTGAAGAAGCTATTCGTTTAAAAGAAGCAGGGACGGCCACTGAGGTTGTTGCTGTGACTATTGGTAATAAATCATCTCAAGAGCAATTACGTACGGCCTTAGCACTGGGTGCCGATAAAGCCATTCATATTGAAACAGAAGAAAAGCTCGAGTCTTTACATGTTGCTAAATTACTGAGCAAGATTGTAGAGCAAGAATCACCTGAGCTAGTTATTTTAGGTAAGCAATCGATTGACTCTGACAACAATCAAACCGGTCAAATGCTTGCTGCTCTAACAGGTCGTGGCCAAGGTACCTTTGCATCTAAAGTAGATGTACAAGCGGGTACAGTTAATGTAACGCGTGAAGTGGACGGTGGCTTACAAACAGTCGCTCTTAAACTACCTGCTATCGTTACGACAGATTTACGTTTAAATGAACCACGTTACGCTTCATTGCCAAATATTATGAAGGCAAAACGTAAACCACTTGATGTAATTGCTGCTGATAGCTTAGGTGTAGACCTTACGCCTCGCGTCCAGCTGGTTGAAGTAAACGAGCCAGAAAAACGCAGTGGTGGCATTATCGTTGAAGATGTTGCGACATTGGTAGAAAAGTTAAAAACAGAAGCGAAGGTGATCTAAATGAAAACATTAGTGATAGCCGAACACGACAAAGGTGTTCTAAAGCCTGAAACAAATAAAACGATTACTGCTGCTGTTAAACTAGGTTTTGATGTAGATTTACTACTTGCAGGCGAAAACTTATCTGCAATGAGTGAGCAAGCAGCATCTATTGCAGGTGTTAGCAGCGTCCTGATTGCTGATGATGCCGCTTACGCACATCAGCTTGCTGAAAACCTAGCGGATCTGGTTTTATCTTTAGCAGATAACTATTCACACATTGTCGCGAGCGCTACAACAACGGGTAAAAACTTTATGCCACGTGTTGCAGCACTTTTAGATGTTGCGCAAATCTCTGAAATCATCGATGTGATTGATGCTGATACCTTTAAACGTCCTATTTATGCAGGTAATGCGATTGCCACAGTTAAATCTCTGGATAGCAAAAAAGTAATCACCGTTCGTGCTAGTAGCTTTGATATTGCATCAGAGCAAGCACCGGTAGCTGTAAAAAGCGTTACAGGTAAAGGCTCTGTTGGTTTGAGTGAGTTTGTATCAGAAGAACAAACTGAATCAGAACGCCCAGAGTTGACTGCTGCACCTGTGGTTATTTCTGGTGGTCGTGGTATGCAAAATGGTGAAAACTTTTCGTTGTTGAATGGTATTGCTGACAAACTAGGCGCAGCAATTGGTGCTTCACGCGCTGCTGTTGATGCTGGTTTTGTGCCAAACGATATGCAGGTTGGTCAAACCGGTAAAATTGTTGCCCCAGACTTATATATTGCTGTAGGTATCAGTGGTGCGATTCAACACTTAGCGGGTATGAAAGACTCTAAAGTGATTGTTGCCATCAACAAAGACCCTGATGCGCCAATTTTCCAAGTCGCTGACTATGGTTTAGTTGCTGATTTATTTGATGTGTTACCAGAGCTTGAAAGCGCTCTGTAATTCATAACGATTCTGGTTGTTAAAAGCTGTTCACCTTTTAGGTGCGCAGCTTTTTTTATGGTAATTTAAAAACACGAGCTGGAAAGGACGTTATACATAAACCGTTTTTCAATAAACCGATAGTTTAGAAGTTTTCATGCTTGCTTCATCTAACCTTTCGGATATTGGCTAAAGGGATTTTACATTCTAAAATTAAACTATAACTTCATAATCCAGAATCACATTTCAATGTTATTTTAAGGCAAGAACCATGTTCAAAAACCTTTTACTTTTATGTTTTTTATTCTGTCCTTTAATAGTCTTTGCTGGCAGCAGTTTTAGGTTATCTGATGGAGATCTTGTACTTAAAGATATGAGCAAAATCGAAGTTTTAGATAAATTAGGCGCTCCCTTACTCAAAGACGTGCAAAGTTTAGGTATTGATACAGGCGGTAATATAAAGCCCGGTCAAAAGGTAGAAACTTGGTCATATAACCTTAAGGGCTCAATTGGCGGTGAGTATTTAGTATCTATCACCTTTGAAGGAGATAGAGTTGTCGATATTACATCTGTACAAAAGAAAAAATAAAAAGCCGCTCTCGAGCGGCTTTTTATTTGCTAGGCGATACTGATTAGTATGTCGCGCTGCCTTTAGTACGAGGGAAGGCGATAACGTCACGAACGTTGCCCATACCTGTTACATAAGCAACTAAACGCTCAAAACCTAGGCCAAAACCAGAGTGAGGTACAGTACCGTATTTACGTAGGTCACGGTACCAGCTGTAGTCTTCTTTGTTTAAGCCCATTTCTTCTAAGCGCTTATCTAATACATCTAGTCGTTCTTCACGTTGAGAACCACCGATGATTTCACCAATACCTGGTGCAACTACGTCCATCGCTGCCACTGTTTTACCGTCTTCGTTTTGACGCATGTAGAACGCTTTGATATCACGTGGGTAGTTTTTGATAACTACTGGCGCGTTAAAGTGTTCTTCAGCAAGGTAACGTTCGTGCTCAGATTGTAAATCCACACCCCATTCAACAGGGAACTCAAACTTTTTACCACATGCTTTTAAAATTTCGATAGCATCAGTGTAATCAACTTGTGCGAAATCTTTAGTCACGAATTCTTCTAAACGAGAGATAGCTGTTTTCTCAACACGTTGTGCAAAGAATTCCATATCATCACGACGTTCAGTTAATACTGCTTTGAACACATATTTAAGCATGTTTTCAGCAAGTTTAGCGATGTCTTCTAAATCTGCGAATGCAACTTCAGGTTCAACCATCCAAAACTCAGCTAAGTGACGAGATGTATTTGAGTTTTCAGCACGGAAAGTAGGGCCAAAAGTATAGATTTTTGACATTGCCGATGCGTATGTCTCACCATTCAACTGACCAGATACAGTTAAGAATGCTTCTTTACCGAAGAAATCTTCACTGTAGTCAATCTCACCTTTATCTGTACGCGGTAAGTTTTCCATATCTAAAGTTGATACACGGAACATCTCACCAGCGCCTTCACAGTCACTTGCAGTGATGATAGGTGTGCTGATCCAGTAGAAACCTTGCTCGTGGTAAAAACGGTGAATCGCTTGAGCTAAACAGTTACGTACACGTGTTACCGCGCCCATAATGTTAGTACGAGGGCGAAGATGTGCGTGTTCACGTAAATACTCAATGCTGTGACGTTTAGCTGACATAGGATAGGTGTCTGGATTCTCAACCCAACCTAATACTTCAACAGAGTTAGCTTGAATTTCAAAAGACTGACCTTGACCCGCTGAAGGCACAAGAATACCCGTGACAGATACTGAACAACCAGCAGTTAAACGTGTTACTTCATCATAATTATTGAGTGAATTAGGTACTACCGCTTGAATAGGATCAAAACACGAACCGTCATGAACGGCTAAAAATGAAATTCCTGCTTTTGAATCGCGGCGTGTACGGATCCAGCCTTTTACTGTTACTTGGCTGTCAACCGCAACCTTGCCTTCTAATAGCTCTGAAATCGCTAAATGGCTCATCTTCACTCCAATGATATAAGTTGCCTAATATAATAATGCTGTGCATTGCACTTGAATCGACTATCTTACCTTCGTAAATCAAATAAAAAAACTATTCAGACATACTCTTTACTAGTTTTTCTTCAATTGAACAAAATAACAGCGGTTTTTTGCGTAAAATTCGTGATAATTTAATTTCTCACTGCGCTAATTGGTTATTTTGTGGCATTATTAACAATTCTCAACAGGATAACTGTCCTTTAGTTTTTATTTTTTATTGTATTACAGGTGCTATGAAACAAGTTTTTATTCTTCGCGGCTTACCCGGCTCGGGTAAATCATATTATGCGCAAAGCCTAGCTGATGAGTTAGTTGCTGGTAACGAAAGTGAGTATGTCGTTTGCGCAACAGATGATTATTTTTATAACAGCGAAGGTGTGTATCAATTTGATAAATACAAGCTTCCTGAATATCACAACTTAAACCTTGCGCGGTTTATTAATGCTTTAGCAGAAGAAATCCCATTGGTAATTGTTGATAACACCAATATTAAAAAGTGGGAGTTTATCGCCTACGCGCAAGCGGCTACAGCCCTTGGTTATCAAGTAAAAGAAGTGATTGTTGGTGAAATTAAAGATAAATCATTGCAGCACCTTTATGCTAAACGTTGTGAACACAATGTTCCTTTACGAACCATAAGTAAAATGGCGTATATGTTTGAATGGTAAAGTATGAATAAGAAAGGAAGCATGAGCTTCCTTTTTTAATGTCTTCAATACGCCTGTTGATCAATAGCTGCGAATATAGCATCACATAACTTAGTTAGGCATTGCAGATCACTTATATAAGGTGGCATTAGGTAGATAAGTTTACCGAACGGACGGATCCACACTCCTTGCTCTATAAAAAAGCGTTGAATTTTTGCAACATCAACATTACGTTTTAGTTCTACAACACCAATTGCACCAAGGGTGCGAACATCTGCTACGTCTTCAAGTTGTTTGCATTTAGCAAGCTGCTCGGTGAGTACATGGTTAATATGTGCTATTTGTTCTTGCCAAGGTTGTTCGAGCAGTAAATCAATACTGGCGCAGGCAGTTGCGCATGCTAATGGATTACCCATAAAAGTTGGGCCATGCATTAATACGCCGGCTTCACCTTCACTAATACCAATAGCAACTTTGCTGGTGGTTAAGGTTGCAGAAAGTGTCATCATGCCACCCGTTAATGCTTTACCAATACACAAAATGTCTGGTTCTATATCGGCGTGCTCAACAGCAAACAAGGTACCTGTGCGGCCAAAGCCTGTGGCGATTTCATCACAAATAAGTAAAACATCATACTTATCGCAAAGTATGCGTAGATGTTTTAAGTAATCGGGATGGTAAAAATTCATACCCCCAGCATTTTGCACAATGGGTTCAATTATAAATGCCGCAACGTGTTGGTGGTGAGCTACAAAGTAGTTTTCTAGGTTTTCAGCCTCTGTAGAACTAAACTCACCGTTAAACTTAGCACTTGGAGCAGGAACAAAAACATGCTCAGGTAAAAAACCAGAGTACATACTGTGCATTGAATTTACAGGGTCGCAGACACTCATGGCAGCAAAGGTGTCACCATGATAGCCCTTAAGCGGCGTCATTAGTTTTTGTTTACCAGTATGTCCTTTACTCAGCCAGTATTGAAGAGCCATTTTTATTGCTACTTCAACACTGACAGAACCGCTGTCGGCTAAGAACACTTTTTCAAGTGAGGGTGGCGTCATACTAACGAGCTTTTTACACAGTTCAACAGCGGGTTGATGTGTTAGGCCACCGAACATAACATGGCTCATTTTGTTTAGTTGTGTGGCTATTGCTTCATTTAAAACCGGATGGCAATAACCATGAATAGCACTCCACCAAGATGCCATTCCGTCAATTAATACTTCACCCGTCTCTAAAAAAATGCGGTTTGCACGAGCATGACTTACCGGATAAACAGGCAAAGGATTAGTCATTGATGTATAAGGGTGCCAAATATGTTCGCGGTCAAAATTTAGATCTATAGATTGTTTTTTGTTCATATGTAAACTTTAATAGCCTCCTGTTCGTTGACAATGTTACGTCAACTCGTAGACTTAGCCAATCATACCGTCCATTAATTTAAAAAAAGAGACTATTATGGAGCACGCTGTTGTCCGTCACGATTGGACTCACCAAGAAGTAAAAGCATTATTTGAAATGCCGTTCAATGATTTATTATTCAAAGCGGCCAGTGTTCATCGTGAAAACTTCAACCCAAATGAAGTACAAATTTCTACTTTATTATCGATTAAAACGGGTGCTTGCCCAGAAGACTGTAAATATTGTCCTCAGTCTGGTCATTATAAAACGGATTTAGAGCGTGAACGCCTAATGGAAGTTGAAAAAGTGGTAGAGCAAGCACGTGCAGCTAAAGAAAAGGGTGCAACGCGCTTTTGTATGGGGGCCGCTTGGTCTGATCCAAAAGATCGCGACATGCCATATATCGAGAAAATGGTAAAAGAAGTGAAAGAGCTTGGGCTTGAAACCTGTATGACTCTTGGCATGCTTGATAATGAAAAAGCTCATGCATTAAAAGACGCGGGTCTTGATTACTACAACCATAACCTTGATACATCCCCTGAGTATTACCAGCAGATCATTACAACTCGTACTTACCAAGACCGTTTAAACACCATAGATAACGTGCGTGATGCCGGAATGAAAGTGTGTTCTGGCGGTATTGTTGGTATGGGCGAGCAGGCAGCTGACCGTTTTGGTTTATTAATGCAATTAGCTAATTTGCCGCAGCAGCCAGAGAGTGTGCCAATTAATATGTTGGTTAAGGTAAAAGGCACGCCACTTGAAGATGTTGAAGATTTAGATCATTTTGAGTTTATTCGTACCATTGCTGTAGCACGTATTATGATGCCAAAAAGCTATGTCCGTTTATCTGCTGGTCGCACGGCCATGAATGAACAAATGCAATCAATGTGTTTCTTTGCCGGTGCTAATTCAATTTTCTACGGCGATAAATTACTGACTACAGAAAACCCTGAAGCAGACGCTGACATGATGCTGATTAAAAAATTAGGCATGAACCCAGAAAGGCGTGAAGATTATTCTGATGAAGCAGTAGAGGCATCACTTTCATCAAAAGTTGCTGATAAAGCAACATCAGAACTATTTTACGAAGCGTAACATTTAAATGGCTTTTGATTTTATTGCCGAGCATCTTGTTGAGCGTAAAGCTGATGCATTACTGAGAAAGCGTCAGCTTGTTGAGCAAGCAAGTGGGCGCTTTATTCAGGTTGCAGGTAAACAGTATTTAAATTTTGCCAGTAATGACTACCTTGGTTTTGCTGATGATTTTATTGAAATACAAACGCAGCAACTAGGTAGCCACAGTTCAGCGCTAGTGAATGGTTATAATAAAGCACAGCAACAGCTTGAGCAGAGTTTATGCGAGTTATTAGGCTATGAAAGCGCCATGTTATTTAATAGCGGATTTAGTGCTAACAGCAGTGTATTAAAAGCGTTGTTTCAAGATAAAAGCGTGGCGCAATCATCGGCAATCTTCCAAGATAAACTTAATCATGCCAGTTTAATTGATGGTGGACTTCATTCTGCCGCTGCCATGGTACGGTTTAATCATAACGACCTTAAGCATTTAGAATCTCGGTTACAAAAGTCAAAAGCAAAGCATAAGCTCATAGTGAGCGAAGGGGTATTTTCGATGGATGGCGATCAAGCCCCCATTGCAGCACTCTGTAAACTCGCTAAACAATACAATGCCTGGCTGATGATTGACGACGCCCATGGCTTTGGCGTATTGGGTGAGCAAGGTTTAGGCAGTTGTGAGGCAATCAAACCAGATTTACTGATCATCACTTTTGGAAAGGCACTGGCAAGTAGTGGTGCTTGCCTGCTTGCATCAAAACAAATGATTGATTACATGCTGCAGTTTAATCGCGAATACATTTATTCAACAGCAATATCTCCTCTGATGGCTAGTTGTACTCTTGAACGGCTCGAAAAGTTATTAAAAGCGGATAATAGACGCGCTCAGCTTACAGATAATATTGCTTACTTTAGAGCGCTTACCAAAGAGCGTAACTTAGCATTAATGGAATCATCAACGGCTATACAACCTCTGGTATTAGGCGATGCAGAACACACGCTTGCTGTTGCTAATAAGCTTAAAGAAAAAGGCATATGGTTAACCGCTATTCGACCGCCCACGGTACCTTTTAATACCGCACGGCTTCGGATCACCATAAGTAGCGCACATCTTCCAGATGATATAAAACAGCTGGTTGATTCGCTAGTGGAGTGTTTATGAGTGTTCAACTGCAAGTACCTTTAAGCTTTCAAGACAGTAATAAGCTAACAACACAAACTAAGTTCTCAAAAGCGGCTGCGAATTATGCAAGCCATGCCAATGTACAAAAACAAGCGGCTGCGCATTTATTAAAAATGATGGCAAATAAACATCAGCAGGGTACTTGCCTTGATTTAGGGGCTGGGCCATTAGTTAATACGGCAATGCTTAAAACACATTTTGATACTGTATTGGCAATGGACTTAAGTCATTCCATGCTAAGCACAGAGCAAAACCCGCATTGTTTAAAAGTGTGTGCTGATATGGATAACCTACCATTACAGAAAAGTTCGCTAGATTGTGTGTTTAGTAATTTTGCAATGCAATGGTCTGCTGATTTAGAAGCACTACTTAAAAGTCTCTTTTATTCACTAAAAGTAGGCGGAAAGCTTTATTTAAGCTGTGTGGTAGATGGATCGCTCAAAGAGATCAAACAGGCTTTTGCTTGTTTAGATGAGCAAAACCATATTAATCAGTTTCATGGTGCTAATAATATTATTGAGTATGCACAAATGGCCGGATTTAAACTCAATTTTGCAGCCGATAGATGTTATATAGATGCCTATAAATCGCCCTTAGAAGCACTGCGCTCGATAAAAGCGATTGGCGCTACCTCATTGCAAACTAAGAAAAAACGCCAAGGGTTATTAACGAGGCAGGCACTTAATAGTGTTTGTAAAGCATATCCACTGGTTGATGGGCATGCTAGAGTGAGCTATCAAGTTGTCCTTTTAGAATTAGAAAAATAGAATTAACTCAAAAATGAAAGAATTTTTTATCACGGGTACAGACACCGATGCCGGAAAAACCCATGTCACCAGTTTATTATTAAACTTACTAGCGCAACATAAACAGCGTGCGGTTGGTTTTAAACCCATTGCCGCAGGTGCAGAAGAAGCGTTTGGGCAACTAGTTAATGATGATGCATTAACCTTAATGGAAAGCTCATCAATTGGGGTTAAATATAACATTGTTAACCCCTTTACCTATGAGCCACCCATTGCACCACATATTGCTGCAGCCCAAGTAGGCGACAGGCTGACATTTGATAAGCTTGATGCTGCTTATGCGAACGTAAAAGCACTCAATACCGATTATATTCTTACAGAAGGTGCAGGTGGTTGGTGTTTACCTATCAACGAAACCGATTTACTCTGTGATTGGGTTAAATCACAAAATCTTAATGTAATTTTAGTGGTTGGCATGAAGCTAGGCTGCCTTAATCATGCATTACTGACAGCTGCTCATTTTAAAGCGCTAGGTGTTAATTGTGTGGGCTGGATTGCAAATCATGTAGACCCAAACATGCGTGAACAAGAGGCCAATTTAGAAACCTTAAAATCAGCATTACCTTTCCCGCTTTTAGCGATTAGTCCGTATACAGACGGCAGCCCTAAATTAAAAATTTACAAAACCTTACTTGAAATTTTATCTATCAACCCATAATAATTGAGTTGTTACTTTTGACATACTCTGTCACAATTGGTTGCAATTAGTTCCTTGCAACTAATTGCATAAGCCCTAAACTGAGTTGGTAGAACACTCAGATAATTTTATTAACTAACGATTTTTAACCATGTCGTTAGTTAATACAATTGGTATGTTTATTCTGAGGTTTTTATGAAGCGTGTATTTTTGTTTCTACTGACTAACTTAGCGGTAATGCTAGTGTTAGGTATTGTGTTGTCTATTGTGATGAGCGTACTGGGTATTAGCCATCGCAGTTTAGGCGGCATTTTAGTTATTTCAACCGTATTTGGTTTTGGTGGCTCGTTTATTTCGTTATTTATGTCGAAATGGATGGCAAAAAAATCAACCGGTGCACATGTTATTGAACAGCCTCGTTCTGAAACAGAACAATGGTTAGTTTCTACGGTAGCAGCGCAAGCGAAAAAAGCAGGTATCGCGATGCCAGAAGTGGCTATTTACGATAGCCCTGAAATGAACGCTTTTGCGACCGGCCCAAGTAAGAACAACTCGCTGGTGGCTGTGAGCACAGGTTTATTACACAACATGAACCAAGATCAAGCTGAGGCGGTATTGGCACATGAGGTGTCTCATATTGCAAATGGTGACATGGTTACGCTTACTCTTATTCAAGGTGTAGTGAATACCTTTGTTATCTTTATAGCGAAAGTATTAGCAGGTATTGTTGATAACTTCTTAAATAGTGATGAAGAAGAGGGTGGTAGTAGCTGGACTTACTTCTTATTCGATATGATTTTCCAAATGCTATTTGGTGTTCTAGCAAGTATGATAGTTGCTTACTATAGCCGTAAACGCGAGTTCTCTGCGGATGCCGGTGCAGCTAAGCTAGTAGGTGCAGATAAAATGCGAAGCGCCCTTGAGCGTTTAAAGCAAAACCACCCATCACAACTAGAAGGTTCAATGATGGCGTTTGGTATTGCAAGCGGTAAAGGTGTTGCTGAGTTATTCTCATCGCACCCTCCACTTGACGAGCGTATTAACGCATTACGTTAATTTTAAACACGAAAAAGCCAGCTTGATGCTGGCTTTTTTTATTGTTGGCTTTTCTCTCGCTCTAGCTGTTGCGGTAATAATACCTCAACAATTTCACGGGCTGGTAAGGTATACCTTACGCCATCGAACATCACAGAAGTATGCTCATCAATGCTGGTGATCCCTGTTAAAGTCCAGCCTTCGCCGCGCTCTTTACAATACACTGTAGTGGTAGGTTGAATTACTTTAAACTCTTCACTCATCGAACTTAACCTAATTGCTTGTATTTGCCTTTATAGTAAGACAATAATGTCAGCTCATAAAGAAAAAGAAGTAATTACCGTGTCAAGCCACAATGACTTAGCCTTTGACTTACGCCCAATTCGACATAAAGATTGCCAAGCAATTTGGGATATTTTAAAAGATCCTCATGTTCAATCTTTTAATGATTACAGTGCTGACATAACCAAAGGTGACGTTTACGACTTTATTCAAGGCGACATAGAGAGTTTTTATAATCAACAAGGTATTCGGTTGGTTATCGTTTTGCGAAGTACTGGCCAAGTTATTGGTAGTGTTGGCATATTTAACATAATTAACGGGCAGGGTATTTTAGGATTTGAATTGTCATCGCAATACTTTGGCAAGGGGATAATGCAAAAGGTATTAGCCATGTTATTTGGAAAATTGACAACCTTTGTACCAGCGCCGCTAAACACTATTGTAGCTTTAGTTAACCCAAATAATAGTTCATGTATTAAGCTTTTAACAAAATGCGACTTTCAACAGCATGACGCTCAGTGGATAAAATATGTTAGCTAATTACTATAATAGTACAATCTTGTTCTGCTAAGGTTGCTACTATAAAATAGCGCCTCATTTTTAAAAAGGAGCGCTTGCAACTATGGCAAAAGCCAAACCAATTACCAGTATTGAAAGTTACGGCATTTACAGTCATTGGGATGCAAAAGAGAAAGACCTGCCTCAAATCACCGAATTTACAACAGACGTTCCTGCACAGTTAGATATTGAATTTGGTTTTATTGTTAACATTAAAAAGGCCAAAGGACAAAAAATTAAATTTTGCGTTTACCACCCAGATATCCCCGATGAGGATGGCGATATTATGCCGCCGTTTGAGGGTGAACAGTATGTTAAAACAAATGATTGGCAGTTTTACTTAGGTGATACTATATGGGCACCTGTTGATAATAAAGTAGGTATTTGGCGCATGACTATTGAGTTAAATGGCCATATAATTGCCGATAAATCCTTTAACTTATTAAAGGAAGCCGAAGGCACTGCCACTGATTTTTGGAAGCATCGCGGCTATTAAGCTTTAACCTTGTGAGGGACTATGTATAAAGGAAGTTGTTTGTGCGGCAAAGTAAAAGTAACGATTGCTGGTGGTATAGACTCAATTATTCATTGTCATTGCTCGTTGTGTCGTAAAAATTCTGGCACAGCTTACGCAACCAACGGCTTTATTCAACGAGATGGTTTTAACCTAACAGAAGGCAAGCAGCATCTAAGTGCGTTTGAATTTAAACCCGGTAGAATTCGCTATTTTTGTAGCAGCTGTGGCTCCCCAGTTTATAGCGAAAATAAAGATGACCCAAGCCGCTTACGTATTCGCCTAGGTTTATTAGATAGTGATATAAACGAACGTCCGATAAGCCATAATTTTGTGAGCTCTAAAGCAAACTGGGATACGTTTAACACAGAAATCCCATGCTTTGATGGCTTTGAACCTAGTAGAGGGAGGTAATAGCCATGATAGCGAATACACCAAAACCGCCTTATTACGCCGTAATCTTTACGAATATCTTATCTGACGATACCGCTGGTTATGAAGAGGTGGCGAATAGAATGGTGGAGCTCGCAGAACAACAACCTGGGTATTTAGGCATGGAGTCTGCTCGTGATGGGTTAGGTATTACTGTGTCGTATTGGCAAAGCTTAGAAGCAATTAAAGCCTGGAATCAAAACGTAGAGCACTTAAATGCCCAACAAATTGGTAAAGACAAATGGTACAGCGCTTTTACAACGCGCATTGCAAAAGTAGAACGTGATTATTCATTGTAGTAATAATTCTCTGTATAGGAACACATCATACTGTATTCGGCCTTAATATAACCTCAGCGTATCTTTAAATTTAAGTATATTGATAAACAAGATAAGTAGTTATAGAAACTCAGGCGTGGAATCTTCTCGGTTTATCGAATGCGATGGTTTTTCTTGAATTTTTATGACAACATTTTAAATGTTAAACACCCTAAATACACACTTTTAAAAGTAACATGGAAGGAATTCATAGGCTTTCTGTTATATATCCTTGGCGGTCTACCCGCAACAGGTAAGACTGAACTTTCTAAGTTTTTAGCTTCTTCCTTGGGCGCAGTTCATATTCGTATTGATACTATCGAGCAAGAATTAAAAAACTGTGGTTTTAATAAACTACATGACGAAGGTTACAAGGTAGCTTTTGCTCTTGCGTTAGAAAATCTAAAAAGCGGCCTTTCTGTTGTAGCTGACTCAACAAACCCAGTTTTGGAATCTCGAGAAGGGTGGATAAGCGTAGCAAATAAAGCTTCATCACCCTATATAGAAATTGAAGTTATCTGCTTGAATAAAGCCGAACATCGACAACGTGTAGAAAACAGGCAAGCAGATATTCGAAACCTTTTACTTCCATCATGGGAAAGTGTGATTTCAAGAGATTATGACTTGTGGGAAACAGCACGTATTGTCATAGATACTGCGGGCAAAAATCCTGAGCAAAGTAAGAAAGAGTTGAGTGAGTTACTCAATAGAAACAATGAACCATAACAAGCAAGCTGGGTTAGTCAATAAAAGTGCATCAACGAAATGCTTGAAATTGATGTAACTAGAATCAGTTTATTGATTTGGATTGCGAACAAAAAGCAAAATATTTGAGTGTACATTAATTAGAATATATAAAAGCCCACTAAGGTGGGCTTTATGTAAATACAATTACAATGTGTAATTAAATCCGATGGCAATACCATCATCTTCGGTTTGTGACATCTGTGCTTTTTGCTCAGCATCATTACTTGAAAAGTCACTAAAATCTTTACGCGCTTCGATGTATAAAATAGTGTCATCGCCCAAAAAGTAGTGCAAACCTAAAACAGCAAATTGTCGTTTAAACACATCATTAGGATCAGCATTAAAGTTTGGTTGAATCACGTAATCGTCACCAGCATCAAATATGTTGTAGGCTAAGAAAGTGCGGATATCGTTATCGAAACGGTAACTGACTAACGATTCAGAACCGACAGCTTCTTTAATTAACCGACCTAAATTATCAGTATCATGGTTTTCATTTTTATTGATATTCACTGATGCATACCAACCAGGTTTATTAAAATCACCATAGGTCATACCCACACCATAAATTAGATCTGTTACTGATTGTTTTCGCCCGCCAGCATACAGAATCTCAAATTGGCCTCGGTTTACACCTGCGGTAAATTTAAGTTCATCAGTTGCATAGTAGGAGAGGGCAGCACCATAAGTTGAATTAAACTCAACTTTTTGAGCAGCATTATTACCTTGATCCCATAATGCCTGACATGATGCACGCGAAATATCGGCGATATCGCAGGTATAAAAGTCATCTGATTTTAATTGCGTTTGCAATGCTATATGGACATTTCCCCAGTTGTTACGATACTGCAGTACTTTATCGCCTCGACCAGTACCATTTACTGCTCCATCGTCTTTATTGTAGGTGTAGACCCCAGCAGCATTGCCATCCCATACTAGGCTGTAGTTTGTGTTATAAACCACGTCATACCAAGCACCCCATTGCTTACCTACAGTAATTCGTCCATATTTTTCGTGTTTTACACCAACATAACCTAAACGGTTGTATAAAAACTCGTCTTGCACAGTTTCAAAGCGATTATTGTAAACAATGTCACTATTACCTACAGGGTTTACTCCCCACTCTAGGAATGCCAAGGCTTGCCATTCATTTTTTAGCTGGCGTTTAAAATCCAAATTTATACGGGATACACCATTTACAATTTCAGTCTCACCTTGAGTGCTGATCACTCTGGCATCAATAAAGCCACCAACAGTGACACTGTTTTTATCATCTTTATATATCTCAATAGCATGACTGTTAATTGTGACCATGCTCATACTTGCGATTAATGTTGCTATGTAAGTTCTTTTCATAGAAATCCTTGTTTATACATCGTCCCTAATAAGTGTTATTTTGCAAAAGTAGGAGATTATCAGAGCTAAAATAGGGTAAAAAGTGAAAAAAATCAACAAAGATATCAGTTTTGAGGAATATTTATTCATTTTGAGTTCACTATACTGAATTATCAATAAGTTAATGTAGCTAAAAAATGGACACCTTTTGACTTAATGTTTTTAGCATATCTTTTGTATTGGGTTTGTCTGAGCATAAACCGTGCAATAAGGTCATAAAATAGCAGTCTAGTAGAATGGCTGCTTTAACTTTATTAAAATGCGGTTGATCGGCAAATATTAATGATTCCATCAATCTTATGTGCTGCTCCTGAAACGACTCACTAAACAAACGATCGCTGAAAAGAGGTTTGTAAAACTGATGGTGTGTGCAATAGAATTGATAAAAATACTGTGCATAGTGGCTTATTTTTAAACGGGCAGGGCGGTGGATGTCTGTTTCTTTAGCATGCTCCAACACTTCTGCAAATCTGTTTTCTAAGCAGCCCTCTAAAATAGCAACTTTATCTGGAAAATAATTAAATAAAGTACCCACAGCAATATTACTGGCCGCCGAAATTTGTCTAGTAGAGGTGTCAGAAAACCCTTCTTTTTCGAATAATGACCAAGCAGCATCTAAAATTCGCTGTTCTGTGTTATTATTTCTCATGCTAACAAACTCCTTGTTTTATAATGATTATTTAAAAAGTGAGCGCGCTCACATTCGTTTGTGAGCGTGCTCATTTTATGTGCAGTTCAGCATAGATGCTGTATGTCATTTTGTAAAACTACTGAGTTGATTTATTTAAACTATCATGGCGTGCAAAGCGGCTTTAGTTTAAAATTGCATGCAGATTTGTTTTTACTTTTTACCCGCTGGAGGGTACCGCTATCATTAGTACAGCTAATATCACCATGCAATTTGGTGCTAAACCTTTATTCGAAAATATTTCAGCAAAATTTGGCGATGGAAACCGTTATGGTTTAATCGGTGCGAATGGCTGTGGTAAATCAACCTTCATGAAAATCCTAAGTGGTGAACTTGAGCCATCTTCAGGTAATGTCAGTACAGATCCAAACGAGCGTATTGCTAAACTAAATCAAGATCAGTTTGCTTATGAAGAGTTTTCTGTGATCGATACAGTTATCATGGGTCATAAAGAGCTGTGGGAAGTAAAAAAAGAACGTGACCGTATTTATAGCTTACCAGAGATGAGCGAAGAAGACGGTATGCGTGTAGCAGACCTAGAAACTGAGTTTGCAGAGATGGATGGTTACTCAGCAGAAGCTAAAGCCGGTGAGCTACTGATTGGTGTAGGCATTGGTACAGAGCAACACTACGGTCCTATGTCTGAAATCGCACCGGGTTTTAAACTGCGTGTGTTACTTGCACAAGTGCTGTTTTCTGATCCAGATATCATGCTACTGGATGAGCCTACCAATAACTTGGATATTTACACCATCAAGTGGTTAGAAGACGTGTTAAACCAACGCGACTGCACCATGATCATCATTTCGCACGACCGTCACTTTTTAAACTCAGTATGTACGCACATGGCTGACATCGATTATGGCGAGCTTCGTATTTACCCAGGTAATTACGATGAATATATGTTTGCTGCAACACAAGCCCGCGAGCGTTTACTGAGCGAAAATGCCAAGAAGAAAAGCCAAATTGCAGAACTACAGCAGTTCGTATCTCGCTTCTCTGCAAATGCTTCAAAAGCAAAACAAGCAACATCACGTGCTAAACAAATCGATAAAATTCATCTTGAAGAAGTTAAAGCGTCTTCTCGTCAAAGCCCATTTATTCGTTTTGAACAAGAAAAACAGTTATTCCGTAATGCCTTAGAGCTAACTAACTTAGCGCAAGGTTTTGATGACATGCTTTTCAGTGGCCTTGAAGGTTTAGTTGAAGTAGGTGAGCGTATTGCGATTATCGGTGAGAACGGTGTTGGTAAAACAACATTATTAAATACCCTTGCAGGGCGCTTAGCACCAAAGCAAGGTGAATTTAAATGGTCTGATAATGCTAATATTGGTTATTACGCGCAAGATCATGCTGATGAGTTCGAACAAGACATGAACTTATTCCAGTGGATGGAACAATGGCAACAAGAAGGCGACGACGAGCAAGTTGTTCGTAGTTTCTTAGGTCGTATGCTGTTTTCACAAAACGACATTAAAAAGTCAGTAAAAGTGATTTCAGGTGGTGAGCAAGGCCGTATGTTGTTTGGCAAAATTATGATGCATAAACCAAACATCTTATTAATGGATGAGCCAACCAACCACATGGATATGGAATCTATCGAAGCGCTTAACTTAGCACTTGAAGCATACGAAGGGACATTATTGTTCGTATCACACGATAGACAATTCGTATCATCACTTGCTAACCGCATTTGGGAAATCAAAGACGGCAAAGTTATCGACTTTAAAGGTACATACACTGAGTACCTAGCAAGTAAAGAAGCTTAATTAGCTTATGAGTGATTAAAAGCCATGCATGTCATGGCTTTTTTGTGCTTCTAGAGTCGCATCTTGAGATGGTTTAAAGCGATTTATACTGTGTTTTTGATTTTAACAATAGAGCCACTATTATTTGCAATCAATGCCTTGCCTAAATCGCTTTTAATTCCAACTGAAACTCGCATCTTGAGATGGTTTGGGTATATAATACCCGCCACAAAATAAGGACAAAAGTCCGCTTTTTAGAAAACAATTTACTGAGGTGTATTTATGACTGTTGGCATTATTATGGGTTCCAAATCAGACTGGCCAACGATGGAACATGCGGCGTTAATGCTAGAAAAATTCGGCATTGAATACGAGACTAAAGTTGTTTCTGCTCACCGTACCCCTCAATTACTTGCTGACTATGCAAGCACTGCATCTGAGCGCGGCATTAAAATTATTATTGCAGGTGCCGGTGGTGCTGCGCACTTACCAGGTATGGCAGCGGCCTTTACATCACTACCAGTTTTAGGTGTACCCGTTAAATCTAAAACTCTTAATGGTGTAGATTCGTTATTATCTATTTGCCAAATGCCTAAAGGTGTTGCGGTAGGTACTCTTGCTATTGGTGAAGCGGGCGCAGCAAATGCTGGCCTTTTAGCGGCACAAATTTTAGGTTGTCAACAGCCAGAAATTTTCGCAAAAGTTGAAGCATTCCGTAAAGAACAAACAGACACTATCTTAGCTAACCCTAATCCTGCAGAGTAATATGAATATTCTAATTTTAGGTGCGGGTCAGTTAGCTCGTATGATGAGCTTAGCGGGCGCACCCCTTGATTTAAATGTTGTTGCCTACGATGTGGGTAGTGAAAAAATCATTCACCCATTAACCGGTGAAGTTCATAACAGTACATTACAACAAGCTATTGATAGCGCAGACGCAATTACAGCAGAGTTTGAACACATTCCTGATGATGTACTAACACTGTGCTGTCAAAGCAACAAGTTTTACCCGGGTAAAGCGGCGATTAAAACAGGTGGCGATCGTGCACTTGAAAAAGCATTACTTGATAAAACAAATGTTGAGTGCGCGCCTTATCAGCTAATTACCGAAAAAGCACATCTTATTGCTGCGGTAGAGCGTTTAGGTAAGCCACTTGTGATCAAAACTTGCCAAGCGGGTTACGACGGTAAAGGCCAGTGGCGCTTAAAATCAGATGATCAAATTGACCAAATTTGGTCAGAAATGGCAGATTTCATTGCATCTGGTACCGACAGTGCACCGCATTCTATTATTGCTGAGAAGATGATCCCATTTGACCGCGAAGTATCTATCATCGGTGCACGCGACAAAGCAGGTAACACAGTAATTTACCCATTAACTGAAAACCAACACACTAACGGTGTGCTTACACTTTCAGTTGCAGGTAAAGAAAAAGCTGCAATTCAAGAACAAGCTGAACTGGCGTTCAACAAGCTTGCGCAAGAACTTGATTATGTAGGTGTATTAGCAATTGAGTTTTTTGATGTACAAGGTACGTTATTAGTAAACGAAATTGCACCACGCGTTCATAACTCTGGTCACTGGACACAGCAGGGCACGCATTGCTCTCAGTTCGAAAACCACATGCGCGCTGTTGCAGGTTTACCATTAGGCAGTACAGAATTGCTTCGTCCTACTGCTATGATCAACGTGTTAGGACAGCCTTCAATTCCACACTCAGTACTTGCCACTAAAGATGTTGCAAGCCACTGGTATGGTAAAACGGCTAAACCAGGCCGTAAAATGGGACACATCAACGTATCTGCCAATAATCTTCACCAATTAGGTGAGCGATTAGCTGCACTTGCTGAAATATTGCCAGAGCAAGATTACCCAGGTGTAGCTGCTACCAGCACCCAACTTATTTTAAACTAATCAGTTTAAATTCTTAAAAGCCGAGTTTACCTCGGCTTTTAAATTTTTGGCCTTACGCGCAAACTTCGCTAATTTTGTACCTCTTGTCTCAAAGCACTTGCGTCAGGTTTTTCTTCCTATAGACTAATATTTTTATATTAATATTAGCTTGTTATGTTACATCCTCGATTTAGAACAGTCGTGTTTGCCTTTTTTATGGCGCTGTTTATGTCTGGATTTATGTCTTTAGTGATCAGCATTTTTAACGTTGGTTTAATCGATAACATTACAACCATTTGGCTTAAAGCTTGGGCTTTTGCTTTTTGTGTGGCATTTCCTACCGTTATTGTTGTCGCACCTCTGGTACATAAATTAACCAACAAACTAATCAGAGTGCCGTTGTGATAGCTGAACGCCCAAAACAATTTCTTTTTATTACGCTCTTTTTAGCATCTGCTTTGCCATTTGTTGGTTCTGCTACGGCACTTATAGTCGGTGCACTATTTGCCATGACTTTAGGCAATCCATTTGCAGCTCAGTCACAAAAATTTAGTAAATGGATGCTAAAGTTAGCGGTTATTGGCTTAGGCTTTGCTGTTGATTTTAATCAAGTAATAGAAGTAGGGCGCAGTTCTATTGTGCTTACAATTGTCAGTATTACCGCGATTATTGGTCTTGGCGAAATTTTATCTCAGTTATTTAAGTTAAATAAAAACACCGGTGTACTTATCTCATTTGGAACAGCAATTTGTGGTGGCAGCGCAATTGCAGCTATGGCCCCGGTGATTAAAGCCAAAGATCACGAAGTGGCGATATCACTCGCTGTGGTGTTTTTATTAAATGCTCTTGGCTTAGTGTTGTTCCCGATGATTGGCCATTATTTTGGCCTAACTGAACAGCAATTTGGTGTTTGGGCGGCACTTGCGATTCACGATACCAGTAGTGTAGTGGGGGCTTCAGCCGCTTATGGCGCATCAGCACTTGCTATTGCAACAACCATTAAACTAACCAGAGCAATGTGGATCATACCTTATACAAGCATCGCGGGTGTGTTTTGGAAATCAGATGAAAAAGCAAGTATCCCATTGTTTATATTTGGTTTTTTAGCGGCTGCACTGATTAATTCAAGCTTTCCTGAGTATCAAACACTTTGGCATGCACTCAATGTTGGTGCTAAACAAATTTTGGTAATGACCTTATTTTTGATTGGTAGTGGCTTATCTATTTCAGTCTTAAAACAAGCAGGTATTAAACCTTTTATCATGGCGATGATCTTATGGATCATTGTCAGCAGTATTATTTTACTACTTATAGTAGACGGATTTATTTCATGAAAAACGCTTTATTAACTTCCTCTTTAGCCCTGGCTTTAGGTGTATTTGCTAACAATGCAGTGGCTGCAGATTTACGTGTTGCTACCTTTAACGTGAGTATGGATGCAACCAACTATGCTAAAAAAGGCGAAGCTATTGATAAAGATGCTTTAAGCAAAGCATTAGCGAGCAACCACCAGCAAATTCGCAACATTGCCGAAATAATTCAGCGAGTAAGACCTGATGTTATTTTACTTAATGAGTTTGATTATATTGATGCTGATAAAGGTATTAACGTATTTCGTAAAAACTACCTGCAGGTATCGCAAAATAAGCAGGTTGCCATCGATTACCCATATTACTTTATCGCACCAGTCAACACCGGTTTACCTACCGAATTTGACTTAGATAACGATGGTGTAAAGGGGCATTACAAAGGTGACGCACACGGCTTTGGCTTCTTTGAAGGGCATTATGCAATGGCTGTACTTTCTCGCTACCCAATTGATTTAGATAAAGCGCGAACATTACAAACATTCAAATACAAAGATATGCCAAATGCACAAATGCCTATCGACCCCAAAACAGGTAATGATTGGTATTCTCCTGAAGAATGGCAAGCAATTCACCTAAGCTCTAAATCATTTTGGGATTTACCAATAGATGTAAAAGGCAAAACAGTTCATTTACTTGCGTCGCACCCTACGCCGCCGGTATTCGATGGCCCAGAAGACCGCAACGGTAAGCGTAACCACGATGAAGTGCGCTTAATTGCTGATTACATCAACAATGCTAACTACATTTACGATGATAAAGGCCAAAAAGGAGGCTTAAAAGCGAACAGCCGTTTTGTAATTGTTGGCGATTTAAATGCTGCGCCTGAAGGGGGCAAGGCACGTCCAAATACCACAGACCAAATTTTAAAAAATCCATTAGTGAATACCTCTTTTACGCCAACAAGCAAAGGCGCTAAAGAATCGTATAAAGAAGATTACGCTAAAAATTATACCGCTTATTGGCAAGCCAGAGCCGATTACGTACTGCCATCTAATTATGGTATTGAAATAAATGACGGCAGAGTATTTTGGCCAACAGAAAACTCTGAGTTATTCAGATTAATTGAGGATCGCAATGCCTCTTCTGATCATCGTATGGTATGGCTTGATATCACATTGAAATAAGCTGTTATTAAACGGAAAAGTTTGGCTGTTTATCCTATAAAAATTGCTATTTCATCAGTGCTTCTGCTTAAATAAGGCGAATTATAATTACCCTAAAGAAGCACTATGAATTTCAAAACCACTGCTAATAAAACGTTAGTGGCTCTCGCAGTCGCATCTAGCTTTATGCTAGCTGGTTGTCAATCAACCGCCTCAACGCCTTCTGAAGAACAAGTTACCAATGTAGCACCCGTTGTCGTTACTCCTGCTGACACAGGTTCCGCTGAAATCACGTTAGAGCAAGCAATGGCTCACCCTGATTGGTTAGGTAGTCAGCCTGAGCGTGCTTTCTGGAACGGTGATTCTAACAGCATCGTTTATGCACAAAAGCAACAGGGCAATGAGTTACGTGATTTATACGTTCAAGCAATAAACAGCCAATCTGCATCACAATTAGCGTTAAATAAACTACACACTGTAGGCGCTAAAAATGCTGTTTATTCAGCAGATAAAAAGCAACAGGCTTATGCATTTGAAGGTAATATCTTCGTTAAAAACTTAAGCACTGGGCAAATTACTCAAATTACTCACGATAGCGCACAGCAATCAAAACCACAGTTTTTAACTGATGGTAGCCTTGCTTTTCGTCAAGGTAATGCATTTTATAAAGTTGATTTAGCAACGGGTCGTCAAGTTGAATTAGTAAACTTACACCTAGACGATGCACCTAAAGGTGTACAAGAGCCTGACACTTACATTGCAAAAGAACAGCACAAACTAATTGATTACATTGCGCTGACTCACAAAAACAAAAAAGATCGTGAAGAGCGTAAAGCACAAATCAACGAACAAAACGACAGCATTGCTAACGCGCAGTTTTACTTAGGTAAAGGCAAACGTTTAGCAGATGTTCAGCTTTCACCAAATGGCCAAGCACTCGTTGCAGTAACCACTGAGAACCGTTCATGGCGTGACGAAGGCGATATCATGCCTAATTACATTGCCGATGATGCACGTGTAAAGGCTGAGAAAGTACGTCGTCGTGTTGCTGATGAAAAACCAATCAGCTCAGATGTTATCTACATCGACCTTAAATCAGGCGAGCAAACAACCCTTGCATTCGATACCTTACCTGGCTTTGATGAAGACGTACTTGCGGCTGTTAAAAAAGAAAACTACGCCCGTGAAGGCAAAACTTACAAGTCTGAAAAAGCACCGCGCGCCATCAATCTAATGATGGATTGGGGTTGGGACCAAAGTGCAATCCAATGGAACACAGATGGTTCACAAGTGGCACTTATGCTTGAAGCATGGGACAACAAAGATCGTTGGTTAGCTACTGTTGATACACAAAACAACAAACTTGTTTCACAGCACCGTCTGCATGACGATGCATGGGTTAACTATGCATACAACGATTTTGGTTGGTTGAATAACTCAGATACGCTTTACTACTTATCTGAAGAGTCTGGTTACAGCCACATTTACAAAAAGCCACTTAACGGTAAGGCAACACAGCTAACTAAAGGCCAATTTGTTGTTTCAAACTTAACGTTAACAGCTGATAACTCAGCGATTTACTACAAAGCTAACGTTGAGCATCCAGGTCTTTACGAAATCTATCGTGTAAACCCTGCAAACGGTGAATCTGAGCAAGTAACCAACCTTGATGGTATGACTGATTACCAGTTAAGCCCAGATGAAAGCAAACTATTGCTAACTCATTCAAAAATTATGTCACCGCCTGAGCTTTACGTTGCTGATGCAAAAGCAAATACCCAAGCAACGCAGTTAACGCACACGGTATCTGATGAGTTTTTAGCGAAGAAACTAATCGCACCTAAGATTGTTGCTGTGCCTTCAAGCCACACTGATCAGCCAATTTACGCAAAAGTATATTACCCAGCTGATTATAAAGAAGGCGAAACAGGTAAAAACCGTAAAGCGGTTATCTTTAACCACGGTGCTGGTTACCTACAAAACTCACACATGGGTTGGTCTGGTTACTTCCGTGAGTTTATGTTCCACTCACTACTTGCTTCAGAGGGCTACGTAGTAATGGACATGGACTACCGTGCATCAAAAGGTTACGGCCGTGATTGGCGTACAGCTATTTACCGTCAAATGGGTACACCTGAGATCCAAGATTTAGCAGACGGCGTAAGCTGGATGGCAGATAACGCAAACGTTGATACACAAGCTGTAGGCACCTATGGTGGCTCTTACGGTGGTTTCATGACGTTTATGGCGCTATTCACACAACCTGATTTATTCAAAGCAGGTGCTGCACTTCGTCCGGTAACTGATTGGGCTCACTATAATGGCCCTTATACGTCTAACATCTTAAACCACCCAGATGTTGATCCAATTGCCTATGAAAAGAGCTCACCAATTTACTTTGCTGAAGGTCTGAAGAGCCATTTATTAATTAACGCGCCTATGGTTGATGACAATGTATTCTTCCAAGACTCAGTACGCTTAGTACAGCGCTTAATTGAACTTGAAAAAGAAAACTTTGAAACAGCTATCTTCCCAGTTGAACCGCATGGTTTTGTACAACCATCAAGCTGGTTAGATGAATACCGCCGTATTCATAAGCTATTTAAAGAAACGCTTTAATTCAATAGCGTTAATTAAAAACAGCCACTTTAAGTGGCTGTTTTTGTTTGTAATAGAATTATCCAAAAGGGGTTATTTGCAGTAAAATTCACTCACATCGAGTACAGTCTTGCCTTCCTCTGAGTCGTTTTCAAAAATTAAATTATCACCCTCTAAACTCATTTTATAGTCTCTCATCCATGATATATTGGCTATTAATTCCAATTCATAGCGGTTAAACGAAGCAGGGCACTTTAAATACACATAATGGTGAGCAGTTCCAAAAGCTCCAGGGTCTGATGTGTAGACATAAAAGGTGCGATATTCAAATGCCTTTTCTTGGTGAACGTAATCAGTATTTGAGTTAAACATGATATTGAATAATATAAGTAAGCCAATACCAAAGAACATTAAGCATGAATACAAAATACTAATAATAAGGGTCAAATGAGCAAAAATTTTATTTTTAAACGATTCTTTAACGATACTGTATTTTGCTAACAACAGACAAAACCCAATACAAATTGAGCAAAATACTATGGTGTAATAAATATTATCAAGACTTGCCATAAACGTTGGTGAAACAAATTTTAAATTTACCAATAGGCCAAATAGCTCGGCCAAGAGTGGTCCGTAAAGGCAAAATAGGATAATGCGAAGGTAAATATGTCCTTTATTTTCATTCATTTAAAGTTCCTTTTCGAGTTAAAAAGAGTTGTAAAAAGCGAGTAGGGCTACCCGCGATTTTTTATTATTTTTATAAAGACAGGTAAAGCCAATAGTGTGCCGCCAATTGCGCCAATAAAGTGGGCGTCAATGGCAACATTAGAGGCGATTAGCTGACTCACCGACTCACTCGGGCCTGCAATTTGCTCCCAAATCACTTTAGCCCACGTACCCGCAAACAATAACCAGCCTGAAAACATGCCTGCTTGTACATCTTTAACTGCTCCCCAAATGAGCACTCCGTGCAGTAGAGCACTTAATCCGGTGTAAATATGGATATCAGGGCAAAATAGCCACACACCTAAGCCACACCACAGTGCAAGAATGGAAATATTAAACGCATAGCGAGCAGGGCTTGTATGCTCAGCATGTAGAGCCCAAATTAATAAAATTCCGGCACAATTTAAGCCTAAATGAGGCCAATTTGCGTGTACGAATTGACTGGTGAAAATACGCCAAAACTCA
This sequence comes from Pseudoalteromonas nanhaiensis, assembly GCF_051235485.1. Classification (NCBI taxonomy): domain Bacteria; kingdom Pseudomonadati; phylum Pseudomonadota; class Gammaproteobacteria; order Alteromonadales; family Pseudoalteromonadaceae; genus Pseudoalteromonas; species Pseudoalteromonas nanhaiensis. The sequence continues at coordinate 28,744 of NZ_JBPNYQ010000003.1, forward strand.
CCATTTGCGACTAACTCACGGTTAAATTCAAGATATTCATTTAAGTTGAAAAGTGCAAACAAGGAACTTAGTAGTATTAAACACAATGGGGGCAGAATATATTCTAGTTTCAGGGGCAGGTTTATCATGTTATTTTTGTTGTATCTGAGATTGTGACACTATTGTGCACGTTTAATTTTAAGATGCCAAATACACTACGGGATTAAGTATATTTATGTTATTCAAAACCAAAGCTTTGTTAGCTCTTTCCACTTCATTTATCTATTCAACGGCTCTTTTAGCGACTCCTGCAAAAGTTGAAACACGCGAACCCGAAGCTGCAACCGGCTTTGCCCATAAACAGGTTGTTGAAGGCGATAAGTACATGGTCGCAGCGGCAAACCCTTATGCTGTAAAAGCAGGTCAAAAAATGCTTGAGCTAGGTGGCTCTGCGGTTGATGCTGCTATTGCTACACAATTAGTACTCACACTGGTAGAACCGCAATCGTCGGGCATCGGCGGTGGTACATTTATGATGTACTTCGACAACAAAACCAAAAGCCTAACCAGTTTTGATGGCCGCGAAACCGCACCAAGTAACGCTGATGAAACACTGTTTTTAGATAAACACGGTAAAGCCGTTAAGTGGATTGAAGCCGTGGTAGGTGGTCGCTCTGTTGGTGTACCGGGTATTTTAGATGCCTTTGCTTCAGCGCATAAGCGTTATGGTAAGTTAGAGTGGCAAACCTTATTTGGCCCTGCCATTGAATTGGCTGAGCAGGGCTTTATTGTGTCACCACGTTTGCATCAATTACTTGCCAAAGAGTTAAACCCAGGGGTTACAAAGCTTCCTGTTATTCGTGATTACTTTTTCCCTGATGGTAAACCGCTTGCTGTTGGTACGGTAAAAAAGAATCCTGAACTTGCCGCGCTTTATAAAGATATTGCGAAACAAGGCATTGATGCTTTCTATAAAGGTGAAAACGCCAAAGAACTTGTGCATGCAGTGCAAAACTCAGCGGTAGCACCGGGTACTTTATCTGTTGAAGACTTAGCGAATTATAAAAGCAAAGAGCGTGCTCCAGTATGTGTTGATTATCGCCAATACGAGGTTTGTTCAATGGCTCCGCCAAGTAGTGGTGGTGTCGCTGTATTACAGATTTTAGCCTTACTCGAACATAAAGATATGGCTAAACTAAAACCAAATTCAGTACAAGCGTTGCATTACTTTACCCAAGCATCACGTTTAGCTTTTGCTGATCGTAACGTGTATATGGGCGACCCTGATTTTATGCCAATCCCGACACAAGGATTACTTGATAAAGACTATCTTGCAGGTCGTGCAAAGCTTATCTCTGAAAAAGATGCTCACGCAGAAGCAGGTACTCCGCCAAACTCACTTGCTTATGCACAAGATGATGCTTACGAGCTACCTTCAACAACCCATGTATCGATTGTTGATAGCCAAGGTAATGCGGTTTCGATGACCAGCTCTATCGAAATGGCGTTTGGTTCAACAGTAATGGTGAACGGGTATATTTTAAACAATCAGCTTACAGACTTTGCTTTATCACCAACAAAAGATGGCAAACCTTTAGCTAACCGCGTTGAAGCAGGTAAACGTCCGCGTAGTTCAATGTCGCCAGTGATGGTGTTTAACAAAGACGGCAGTTTACGTTTAGTGGTCGGTTCACCGGGTGGTAGTCGTATCATTGATTACGTTGCTCAAGTGGTAGTAGGTGTGCTTGATTGGAACTTAGATGCGCAAACTGCCATTAATTTACCGCGTATTACTAATCGCAACAATTATACAAGCCTTGAAAAGGGCACTGAACTTGCAAACTTTGAAGCTGATTTTGTTAACCGCGGGCACACAGTTCGTATCCTAGATTTAAACTCTGGTTTACATGCTGTTGAAGTAAAAGACGGTAAACTTTATGGCGCAGCCGATCCGCGGCGCGAAGGCATCGCTTTAAGTGATAAAAGCCACTAAAAACAAGCTCAGCAGCCTTAAAGCTGCTGAGTTTTCATGTATACTATTCGTTGTGCCGTTTAGGGCATAAAATTCATTTTCTTCAATGGTCTGACAAGGTGAATTGTCATTGCAATTTCGCCTTTAAGAGTAATAATGTCAGGTCATAATTATGACGCATCAAAGCTTGGAAATATGACTACAAATACCGATCCAAATTATCTTTATATTCCTTATTCAGGCCCAGGTCTGATCGAAACGCCACTATTAAACAAAGGCAGTGCTTTTTCACAAAAAGAAAGGGAAAGTTTCAACTTAGCCGGTTTACTGCCACCGCGTTATGAAACAATTGAAGAACAAGTTGAGCGTTGTTACCAACAGTATTCAAGCTTTAGCGATAATTTAAACAAGCACATTTATCTTCGTGCAATTCAAGATAACAACGAAACACTTTACTACCGTTTAGTACGTGATCATCTTGAAGAAATGATGCCAATTATCTACACACCAACAGTAGGTGATGCCTGTGAAAAGTTTTCAGACATTTACCGCAGTGCCCGTGGTCTATTTATTTCTTACGAAGATCGTTTCCAAATTGATGATATTTTACGTAACGCTACTAAAGGCAAAGTAAAAGTTATCGTTGTGACTGACGGTGAGCGTATTCTTGGTTTGGGTGACCAAGGTATTGGTGGTATGGGTATTCCTATCGGTAAATTATCACTTTACACAGCGTGTGGTGGTATTAGCCCAGCTTACACATTACCAGTGATGATTGATGTTGGTACTAATAACGAAAAACTGCTTAACGACCCAATGTATATGGGTGCTCGTCATAAGCGTATTTCGCAAGAAGAGTACGATGAATTCTTAGACCTATTCATCAAGGCTGTTAAACGTCGCTGGCCAAGTGTTTTACTTCAGTTCGAAGACTTTGCACAACCAAATGCAATGCCATTATTAAAACGCTACCGTGATGAAATTTGTAGCTTTAACGATGATATTCAAGGTACTGCTGCGGTAACTGTAGGGTCTTTATTGGCTGCATGTCGTGTTAAAGGTGCGAAACTTTCAGAGCAAAAAGTAGTATTTGTTGGTGCAGGTTCAGCAGGCTGTGGTATTGCTGAGCAAATTATCAGTACTATGGTTGCTGAAGGCATTAGCGATGAGCAAGCTCGCTCACAAATCTTCATGGTTGACCGTTTTGGTCTACTAACTGATGGTATGGAAGGTTTACGTGATTTCCAACAAGCGCTTTGCCAATCTAAAGAAGGTTTAAGTGAATGGACGTATAGCGGTGAGTACGCATCACTATTAGATGTAATGCACTGTGCACAACCAGATATCTTAATTGGTGTATCTGGCCAACCTGGTTTATTCACAGAGCAAGTTATTCGTGCAATGCATGCATCTTGCCCACAACCGATTATCTTCCCGCTAAGTAATCCGTCTAAGCAAGTAGAAGCACTTCCTTCAGATGTTATTGAGTGGACAGAGGGTCAAGCGATTGTAGCTTCGGGTAGCCCATTTGATCCGGTTGAGTATAACGGCCAAATTTTCCCAATCCCACAATGTAACAATAGCTACATTTTCCCGGGTATTGGTTTAGGCGTTATCGCAGCTAAAGCTACTCGTATCACTGATGCAATGCTGATTGTATCAAGTGAAACATTGGCAGAGTCTTCACCTCGTGCAAACACTGGTAAAGGCAGCTTGCTACCAGCGTTAACCGAAATCCAAGCGTTAAGTAAACGTATTGCCTTTGCAGTAGCGAAAAAAGCGATGGAAGAAGGTGTGGCACTTGAGTTAAGTGATGAGGCTTTATGGGCTGCAATCGAGAAAAACTACTGGCTTCCAGAATACCGTAACTATAAGCGCCGTAGTATCTAAACTATATCGCTTTGAGTGGTTAAAAAAAACAGGCTTTTAATGCCTGTTTTTTTATATCTGAATAATAGGGGTTGTTCATATTGAATTAACCCTTTAAGGTGATAATGAACGGAGTTTTTAATTAAGGAACAGTATTATGCGTAAGTTAGTTTTTACCGCTATGGCCGCCGCACTTAGTTTTAATGTGTTAGCACAAGCAACACCAGATGCGCCGCATATTTATATCCAAGGTAATGCAACGGTTAAAGCAATCCCTGATAACGTTAAGTTAACTGTAGGTATTGTTGAAGTAGATAAAGATTTAATTGCCGCTAAAAACAAAGCTGATGCAACCATGGCCAAAGCCATTAAGCTTGCTAAAAGCCAAGGCGTAGAAGAAAAGGGCGTTTATGCATCTAATATCTCAATTCAACGCCAAACAGAATACAACCGTGAAACAGGTAAACAGGAATTTGTAGGGTACAGAGTATCGCGTAGTCTGTCTGTTACTCTAACTGATATTAAAAAGTACCCAGTTATGCTTCAGCAACTAGTGAATGCGGGTATCAACGAAATTAATCAAACGCAATTTGTATCGAGTCGCTATGAAGAGCTACAAAAGCAAGCGCAAAAGCTAGCCATTAAAGATGCGCGTGCTGCTGCGAAAGAGTTTGCCAGTGATTATGGGGTTGAACTCAAAGGCCTTTATACTGCATCAAGCAGCCCACTCGATACAGGAAGCCAACCTTACATGCGTGCTAGCAAAATGGTAATGGCAGATGCTGCACCAGAAAACTATGTACCTGATGCATACAATGGTGGTGAGCTTACTATTAGCGCAAGCAGTTATGCAGTTTATTTTATCGAAAATTAGTCTATTTATTGTTGCTGGTAAAGCGCGCCAGCAACTTTTCACCTTGTTGCTCTGAAATACGGGCAATCGCTTTTAGCATATTAGTAATTTGTTCACGGTCGTAATCATTACTAATATGCGTATCTATATCTTCAATAATCGCCCCTAAGTAAATAAACAAACTCTTAGTCGCTTTTTCGTTATCAGATGCTCTAAACAATATGTTTTTAAACGCCTCAAGTACGTTAACCATTACATAGGCGTCATTTTTTGCATAATTGCGAATAGGTGTGAAGTTATCATGCAGCAGCTCATCGAATGATGTTTCATGTAAAAACAACTTAGGATGGTTATCATCGCATTGTTTAAGCGAATAATTCACATCATAAATGTCTAATCGCAAAATGAGTAAAATACTCAGCATATCAATAGCTTTTACTGCAGTACCTGGATCATTAATGCCCGGACTCATTGCCTTAACAGCAATCTCAGATATTTGCGTCATTCCATATCGGTAATGATCGCTAACATATTCTTCAATGTAAAAAATAAAGCATGCAAGTAGCTCATCAATGAGCTCTGGTTTGTCAGTTAAATCAGTATCGCATTTTAAAAATGGGTAACCTTTTACAGTAAAAAAACCTTGTTTAACAGAGATATAAATTTTAATGTCGTGCTCTTTACAGATAGCGCACAATTTATCGCTATGAGCGCCTTTAAAATAACCTTCCGTTTTACTTTTTATGCTGTACCAGTCGTCAAAGGTCGGAAAATCATCAACAGGATGTTCATGCTGCATAGCTTTAATACTGTTAAGTTCACTTTTAGTATTTTTGAATAAGTCATTCAGTACATTATCTACTTGGATAGCTCTGGATATAGAGTGAATAAAATAAACAAAGAAACCCAGTGAAATTAAGCCAAGTACCAGTGATATAAATATACCCAGTGAAGGGATGCCCATATTACCATTTCCTATGGTACGAATATTGATGAGCATTAGAATGGTGTAAATTATACTGCCTAAATAAAAGCCTAAAACTAGTTGATGAGATTTACGAGTTATAAGTCCGGGTAATACTCGAGGAGAAAGGCTGGCGCTGGCGCTATTTAAAACTACCATAACCATAGAGAAGCTAAATACAGTTAACGAGAATAATGCTTCCGGCTAAAGTACTTAGGATGGTACGTGCATTTTCTTCACTGTCTACTAGCAATACACTTAGGACTTTCTTAACACTCATTGCTGGATCAGAATACTCAACAGCTGTTGTAATTAAAGCAAAAGTCAAAAATACAACAGACAACATAGACGGATAAAATCCTATGCTGCTGATCATTTCACGGTAATTATCGGCTATTTTTCTTGGCGTAATCATGCACTTCCTTAAGAACTGTTAGACTTTAATTAGGATTTTGAGCTAACCTAGCAAATTATATGTCAGCCTAGCAATAAACAGTGCTAGGCGTCTAACTTTAAATAATAAATGGAATAAATTGTGATAGTTTCAACTTTTGCTGCTATTTTGGCTATTTTGTATATTCAACTTAGCTTTCGCGTTATTAAAATCCGTAAAGCTAAGCGTATTTCTTTAGGAGACGGTGGTGATGCAAGTTTACAAGCCGCGATCCGCACCCATGCTAATTTTATAGAATATGTGCCATTTTCTTTAATTCTGCTATTTTTATTAGAGTATCAAGGGTTACCCAGCCATTTTACTTATATTTTAGGTGCGATGTTATTAGTAGGTCGTTTTTGTCATAGTTATGCATTAGCAGATGAAAAAATGCAGCTACGCGTCGTTGGCATGGTTTTAACGTTTTTAATGATCTTCATAAGTTCGGTTATGTTATTAATAACACAGGTTTTTTAATATGATAAGAGTTGTATTTACGATTGCATTCGTATTTTTTTCGAATCAAGTTGCCGGCAGTACAGAAGATACAGCTCATGTCAAAAAATCAACTATTCCACCAAAAGTTTTAAATATAATTTATCCTAAAACCTTGCCCAGTTTAGTTGAAGACGTTTATTACCCACTTATTTTGTTGGATACAGCACTAAAACGCAGTGGCTACAAATACAAATTAACTGCTGCACCAAAGTTATTAGGTCAAAATAGGGTATTAAAAGAAATTGAACATGGCGGTGATATCGATGTCACCTGGACTATGACTAACAAAGTAAGAGAAGACAAGTTACTGCCGGTTCGTGTTCCTATATTTAAAGGCTTGTTTGGTTGGCGTTTAATGTTCACAACAGAGCCGAAACTACCTTATTTAAGCCGACTAAAAACCCTCGATGATTTAAAGAAAGTTTACTTTGTACAAGGACAAGATTGGCCCGATACCCAAATATTGCGTGACAATGGCTTGGTTATATCAACGTCAGGAAACTTTGATTCGTTGTTTGTTATGCTCGACAGAGGCCGGGGAGACTTATTCCCACGCTCTGTGCTTGAAATTGAAGATGAACTAGCAGTTTTTAAGCAACAAATGCCTCTGGTTGTTTTGCCTCATTTAATGTTGAAATACACCAGCCCAATCTATTTCTTCTTCAACAAAGACAACACCGCAGTTGCAAAAGCAGTCAATAAAGGCTTACGCATAATGATAGAAAGCGGTGAGTTCGATGAAATCTTTTTTAAATACAATGGTAAATTAATAGAAAACGCCCATATTCATGACAAGATTATTGTAGAATTAGAAAACAAAGAACTACCACCGCTAACCCCAGTAGGCGATAAGTCCTTATGGTTACCGATCCAAAAAGTTAAATGAACAACAAAATATTTATTATTGGCCTACCTCGCACAGGCACTACCAGTCTGTGCCATAGTTTTTTACAATTGGGCTATAAAACCGCCCACACAGCGTATACCGAAACAGCCTTAAAAGAAGCAGACGTTATTGCTGATACTCCTGTTTTTAGCGAATTCCCGTTATTAGATGCGCACTTTGCTAATAGCCGCTTTATTAACCTTGAACGAGATTTGTCTAAATGGGTACCTTCGATCCGTCAACTGCTGGCCCGAATGCACACCAATTTAATGCGAAGTGACGGAGGCTTTAACACGCATTTAAAGCGTTGCTACTTTGAGACATTTGGTAAATATTCGTTAGCAGATATTCAGTCTGATGAGTATTTGATTAACTGCTATGAGCAACATCAACAACGTGTTTCTAATTTCTTTAAAGACAAAAAAGCCAACCTATTAACGTTAAATGTTGCACAGCCACACAACGCTAAAGCGTTACAGATATTTTTAGGTACAGATGCAGATATACAGTTCGAGCAGCTAAATATGGGTGGTAAAGTAACGGCTTGGAATGATATTAAACACCCCGATAAAATTGCCTCCACCAGAAACGGCAAAATTGATAAGTCACTTGGTTACAATCACAAGATTTTATAACAGAAATACGCTAAAATCGCCGCCATTGTTAGTTAAGTAGTTCGTTATCATGTTTGAATTAAAATATCACACTCCATTTGAGTGGACAGAAGGTGTCTTGGCAGATTTTGATACCTTTTTACAAGATCATGCCGCTGCTGAGAAGAAAGCCTCAGGTATGGCAATGTCAATGCTATCGCATTATCCTGACCGTCGTAAGCTTGTAAAAGCAATGACAGACTTAGCTCTTGAAGAAATGATACATTTTAAACAAGTGCTTAAGTTATTAATGGAACGTGATGTTTCACTTGGTAATGACCAAAAAGATCCCTATATCAAACAAATTCGTGCGGTATTTAGAAACGGTCGTGATGAGTTTTTAATGGACCGCTTACTCGTTGCAGGTGTAATTGAAGCTCGAGGGCATGAACGCTTTTCATTGGTCGCTGAAGCATTGCCACCGGGCAAAGAAAAAGAGTTTTATGTTGCAATTGCAAAGTCTGAAGAAAAGCACAAAAACCTATTTGTAGAGTTAGCGTACGAGTATTTTGATAAACATGAAGTGGATGCCCGATTAGAAGAAATTCTTGTAGCCGAAGCTGAAATTTGTAAAAAAATTCCGTTTACCGCGGCACTACATTAATTTAAATACTTATGTATTAGGTTGTAAAACCTAATACATAAAATAGGTACTTATAAAACAATAATTAAGTATTTTGTAAATACTTACAACCAGCCCAATTGATTAAATAAACGGTAAATCATTCATATTATCTCCTATAGTTAAAATAGAGCTTTTAACAGGGATAGAAGTATGAAATGGATGATGACTCTTACAACCCTTTCATTAATTGGGATTGTTTTTACAGGTAACTCGATTTATACAGAGCTAAAACTATATAAGTCGAATAAAAAACCGACTGAAATCAGTGCTAGTATGTATCGTTCGCTAATTTGGCACAGTGATGTATATAAAGATAATGTGTTTTTATATACCGCTGAACAGTATTTTAGTGATGGTATCATCGACACCAGTGAATATATTAAATTAAACCGCTTAGCAAAAGAAACCTCAGGGCCACTTATATTTATTCAGCAAGATAATGAGCAATTATGGCATGCTCGTTTGGCCTATAAACAATATCTTGAAGTACATGCATTAACACATGTTGCAACCTTAGACTGAATTTAGCTGCGTAAATGCTTTAATGAGTGGTTTAAGTTCAACAATGGTAGGCTTGCCACTCAAATAATGAGTATCTATATGATAAGTGTTGCCAAGCCAATAAGGTTCAGCAGTGGTGTTATGGCCATGCACAGAAAAGTCTATGCTGGCATTTTTCTTTGTTATCGTTTGTTTCACAATTGTGCGATCCCACAACAACGATGCCGCGGCATATGGTTTATGCTCACTAGGAGCTTGCCAATTCCAATCTGCAGATACTGTGTGCGACAACCCTATTCGCATACCAGCATAGTCAAGCAAATAAGAAAGAGGGCACTGTAAAAGCTGCTCAGTTATCGCTTTTAATTCATCATCGGTTGCTTGAGTATGCCAACGCCCACCATTTTCAACCCATAGTGAATAGTAGCTATGATCATCGGCAAGTAGCGACTCAAGCATCATGTGCTCATGATTACCCAGTGTCATATAAACACCCAGCTCTTTAAAACGTGATAACAACGCAAAATTGTCGCTGCCTCTATCTATTGCATCACCAAGTGAAAATAAAACATCGTTGCTTTCATCAAAATCGACAGCGACTAAAGCTTGCTCAAACTTAGCTAAATTAGCATCGAGATCGCTGATAATAAATACACGTTTATTTTCGTTTACCTTAAGTTTTATTTGCGTTGGGTTATTGGCTATCGCTTGACAGTTAACGTGCTTCAAAATCCTTTCCTTTAATGCAATATCAAACAAACCCTAACATAAATTGTTGCCAATTTAATACTAACTGGCTAGTATGAAGGGCATAATTTTAGGAGTAATAGCCAACATGAACAACTAAACCTGTTATCCATTTTTACATTTTTCTTTGGAACAACAGGGCTAGTAGGCGTTGCTCACTCTTGTCAGTAGTATAAATCAATTACCATTTTGGTGGTCATACGCTTAGTTCAATTCGCTTTATAATTAAACGAATTGCATTACTGTCCCTGTATAACAGGAGGCAGTATGCCCAAATTACAAGCAGCCAACTTATCTTATCAACAGGCCAATGGCGGCCAAGTTCTGAATAATATTTCAGTGTCGTTAAATGCTAAAACAACAGCTTTAGTAGGGCGAAATGGTGTAGGGAAGTCAGTATTAGCATCGCTACTTTGTAATCGCCTTATCCCGTCGTCGGGTAATGTTGTTTGCAATGGTCAACTTGGTTTTTATGAGCAACTAGTTGATAGCCACACATTAAAAAATAAAACGATTATAGACGTACTAGGGCTTAACCACTATTTCAAAGCATTACAGCAAATAAATAACGGTCATTTTACAGAGCACGAACTTAACTTACTTGATGGATTTTGGGATCTGCCCGAGCGATTTTATGCTGAGTTAACTCGTTTAGGCATTTATGGTATTAATGAGAACAGTTGTGCAACAGCATTAAGTGGCGGTCAACTAAGCCAACTCAGATTATGGGCGCTATTTACCATACACCATGACATTATAATCCTTGATGAACCTTCTAATCATTTAGATAAACAAGGTAAAAGCTGGCTTTTAAATCACATAGAACAATTCACTGGGCAGCTACTTTTAATAAGTCATGACCGTGAAATACTTCAAGTAGCCGATGAAATATGGGAACTCACATCTATGGGGTTATCAGTGTTTGGCACCGGTTTTAGTGATTACGTTACCCAAAAAAACTACCAGGTAGCAGCGCTTGAAAATAAGCTATCTCATACTACTAAAGAGCAAAATAAACTGCTATTAGAGCAGCAGCGCAGCAAACAAAAAGCAGCAAAAAGAGCCGCTAAAGGTGTAGTAACAAGAAAATCTGGTAGCCAACCTAAAGTGCTTATGGATGCTAAAAAAGATAAAGCGAGCGCTAATTTATCTTCGCAAAATAAAAATACCGCAAAGCGAGAAGAGCTACTTAATAGTAATAAAAAACATATAGTTAGCCAGCTCGAACAAATAAAACAACAGCAGTTTTATTTTACTAATCCTGACATTAAACAACGCAACGCACTAAATCTTGAAAACGTAATTTTACAATATGGGTCGCAAACCCCCATTAACCTACAGATATTCAATAATGAAAAAATACACTTAATTGGTGTAAATGGCGCAGGAAAATCGACGCTACTAAAAACCTTAACAGATGAGTTAAAAATGAGAGCAGGGCACATACATAGGAATAGCCCGTTGTTGTATTTAGATCAGTACTTTTCCTTAATTAAGGCAGAGCTAACTTTGCTTGATAACTTAAAATCCTACTGTAAGACCCTTGATGAAAGCACCGCACGTACATTATTAGCAAGCTTAGGCTTTAGAAAACATGACGTATTCAAGCAAGCGACACATTTAAGTGGCGGTGAAAAAATGAAGCTTGCCATGTGTATCGTCAGTAATATTGAAAGCACCGCATTTTTGTTACTCGATGAGCCAGATAATCATCTAGACCTTGAATCAAAACAGCTCTTGGCTCAATCATTACAAAACTTTAAAGGCGGATTTATCCTAGTAAGTCATGATAATTACTTTGTAGAAAGCATCGGCTGTAATAGGCAAATTGTTCTATAAAATAGTCATTTAAAAATATGCGTACTAGGGTGGTTGTAGGTAGATTACAAGGAATGACAATGAAATTTAAAGCCACTAACCATGTTTTTATTGCTTCGGCTTTTACCCTTGGTTTACAAATTACCAAGAAGTCGCCGTTACACAATAAATTATGTATTGATTACGTTAAGATAAAACTTATCAAAACTTTCTCCAAAAGGACGTAAGAATGATCAAGTTTATAGAATGTGCTTTGATCATTAGCGGCTATTTACAGCCACTAATTACAATGCTCATTGGTTGTGCAGCGATTTACATAAGTGTTATAACTTTTAAAAATGCTAAAGAAACAAGGTTACATAATGAGTTTTTAGAATTAAACACACTTAAAAGAGATGCAATAAAGCTGATTTCAGAAATGACAGCTGATCAAACCATTTCGACTAATCGAGTTAGAGAGCTTTGCAATGAAGCTATTTTATTAGATCTTGACGAACATGAAGATTATGAGTTCATAAATGCTGAAGCTGAGAAAATCCTCGAAGAACACCTCGTTGTTTATAATGATGTTAAAACAAACCTAGAGCATTTAATTTCTGTCATTCACAAATCAACAAGTATAGATAATGTGATCAATACAATTCATAATCTTGAAGAAATAAAGCTCAAAAATAAAAGTGAAACTGATGCACTTTATAACGAATATAAATTTAGATTTAAGTTAAGACTTCAACAATTTGAAGTAGCCAAAAAAAGAAAATTGCTTATGGCAGAAGCTAATAATAAACCTAATCTTTGAGCTATTAAGTTTAACCATAGTTAATACAGACTTTGGCTATTAAGCAAGCTACAAGCCATCTAGGTGCTTTGAGTCATCTAACAATTTGTATGTCAGTAAAATGATCTCGTAATATGCTCATGGAAATGAAGTAAGTCAGGCTCAGGGTGATAGATTTACGAAATACAAATGAGCATTTTATAGAAACAAAGAAATCGTGAAAAACCAAATTAAGCAAAAAAGGGGCTAAAAAACCTTAAAATCTAACGACTAATGAGGCTGTTTATAAAGACAAATACTTTATTTAACATAATATAAATTATAGGAAGTAACGTATTTATACATAACCACATCTATACTCTGCGTGTGCTAAGTCCAATACTAGACGGTATCGGACATTGTGGTAGTGTTTTATCAACTTATTCATTTAATTCGTGGCTGTTTCTTGAGCTTAGCTACTCCATAGCATATATTAAAACTATCAACTTGAGATGTAACGATAAGATGTAAACGATATGGAATTTGTGAAACCGTTAGAACCAATTTTGATAATTGATGATATGCAAGATATCAGAGATTATTTAAATCAAATTTTAACTGGTCTGGGTTTTGACGATATTTTAGAAAGCCGAGATTTTGAATCAGCAAAAACTGTTATTGAGGAAAAGTCTCCAAATGTTATCTTTCTAGATATTGAGCTTCCTAATACAGACGGCACTGAGATCCTTGAATACTTAAATGACCATCACCCACATACTCATGTTGTTATGTGTTCCGGCCATAATAGTCTTGAGAATGTGCAAAATACTTGGGAACTTGGCGCTAAGGGTTTTATTGCAAAACCATTTAATGCCAAAAAAGTCGATACTGTCATGAAGCGCCTAGAAATGATGGAAACCATCGCAAGTTAAGTAGTTTATGAACTCAACAATCAATCTTATTATAGATGACCTATCTACTGTTATTCTTGGTAAACAACAACAAATTAAACTTGCTCTAGCTTGTTTGTTTAGCGAAGGCCATTTATTAATTGAAGATTTACCTGGGATGGGAAAAACCACATTATCTCATGCACTTGCGGCAGTCTTAGGGTTATCTTACCAACGTATTCAATTCACCAGTGATTTACTTCCATCAGATATACTAGGAACAAATATTTTTGATGCAAAGGAACATGCGTTTTCTTTTCATCAAGGCCCTGTTTTTAGTCAGGTTGTGTTAGCAGATGAAATAAATCGCGCGGGACCTAAAACACAAAGTGCGTTACTTGAAGCCATGGAAGAAAAACAAGTTACTGTTGATTCGGTTAAACATGCCCTGCCTTCTCCATTTTTTGTTATCGCAACACAAAATCCAGTAAATCAATCAGGTACTTACCCGTTACCTGAGTCACAATTAGATCGTTTTTTCATGCGTATTAGCTTAGGCTTTCCTGATAAACAAGCAGAAAAAAGCTTAATTTTAGGTTTGAATAACCGCAATTATGATGAATTACCAGTTCGCATTACCCCTGAGCAACTTGCTGTTATTCAAAAAGAAATATCTTCAGTTACATTGAGTAACGCGGTTGTTGATTATATTTTAGAACTGGTTGATTACACACGCCAAAGCTCTCATTTTGTTAATCCTTTATCGCCAAGAGCCAGTATTGCTATTTCGCGTGCAGCGAAATCATGGGCTTATATTGAAGGACGTGACTTTGTGTTACCTGAGGATGTTCAAGCTGTATTTAGCAGTGTGACTGATCACCGCCTTGGTTTGAACAATCAAGATAGTGGCTATGCATTAAATCATGTGCCTGTAAGCTTATAAGCATGTTAAAGCGCCCTGCTTTTATTATTTCTGAAATTGGCCAATCCATTTTCAATAAATTTTTGAAGAATAAACATAACGTTAATGAGATCTCTCTTCAACATAAAAACATTTATGTATTACCTTCTAAATTAGGCATGAAGTTTTTACTCATTGCACTGCTTAACTTTGTGATGGGCATCAATTATCAAAACAATCTGATCTTGGCGATGGCCTATTTGATGGTAGTTATTTTGGTGTTCTCGATTCTCACTGGTTATAAGAATATGCGCGGTTTATCTGTTAAGTATCTTTTTGCTATAAATAGTTATGCTCCAAAATCTCCCTATGCGCGTTATCAGTTACAATCAACCTCTAGTAGCCGACAAGTAAAATTAATGATATCTGGCTCAGAGTCAGAGACTATATCGCTGGATAACTCGGACAAAAAAACCATTGAAATAGCACTTAACTGTACTAAACGTGGTGTTTACGGTCTTGAAAAAGCAAAAATAATAAGTCACTTTCCATTTGGTTTAGTGTCTGTGTGGAGTTATATTCAGCCGAGTGATGTGATCTATGTTTACCCTACTCCTAAATCAGCAGAAAACTTAGATATTGAGTTACATGAAGAGCTGAACGATGCAGGTGATAATGCACAATCTAGAACAGGTTCTGATGAGTTTTATCAATTAACACCTTTTATTAAAGGCTCAGCTTTGAATAAAGTATCATGGAAACACTATGCAAAAACACAGCAATTGTTGAGCAAAGAATTTACCAGTGATACGACTCAAGAGTTAGCGCTTAATTTTAATATGCTAAGTGGTAATACAGAGTATCGCTTATGTCAGCTATGTTTTTTAGTTAATCAACTTACAGAACAACAAATCGCTTTTTCATTAACTTTGCCAAAAAAGAAAATTTCAAAAGCGTCTGGTGATGTCCATCAAACAGCTTGTTTAAAAGCCTTAGCGGAGCATTAGTTGTGAATTTATCGCTTATTAATGCCGTTTTATCATTCCTATTTATAGCAATCAGTGGCTTATTATTTAGTGAGATCCCTATCTCGTTTTTATTCATATTAGTCGGCTTAAGTTTTTTTAATCTCGTGTTAGACCGGTTTTATAAAAAACTCACTGCACTGATGGCAAATATCCTTGCGGCACTGTGTTTAATTGCTCTTTTTGTAACTGTAGGGATTAGCGATACAGTTAAACTGTTTGTATCTATGATGTTACTCGCTAGCACTTTTAAATTGTTGCAAGCAAAAGCTGTAAAACACTATCAAACCGTATGTTTACTGGTGTTTTTTAACCTTTCCACGGTATATTTGTTCTATCAAGGCATTTTAGAGACCTTTATTGTCAGCTTCCTTTACATCATTAACTTTGCGGTTCTGGGTTATTTATCAAGCCCTAAAAGCTTTAAGGCTGCCAATAAGCAAAGTATTACAACAGTTTTACTCGCATTACCAGTATCAGTTTTTTTAATTTTATTTCTACCTAAACTCCCTGCATTTTGGCAACTTCCGGGGCCAAAGCTTGCAAAAACTGGTTTATCTGAACAAGTTGACCCTTTTGCAATTGCAAAGCTTGCAGAGTCTGATGACCTTGTGTTCAGAGTTGAAGAGCAGCCGAACTCGACCTTACAAGCGCCCTATTATTGGCGCAGTTTAATTCATGATGCCTTTGATGGTCAGCAATGGTTAGTATCGGACATTTTGAAGTCTCAACAATTTAACAACAATCGTAGTGTCAATATTGAAGAACCTAAGGTTGAATATAATGTTATTGCCGAGCCGTCATCATCGAACTGGCTTTTTGCGTTAGGGTTTGCCACGAGTAGTCATAATAATGTGGCGAGCACATACAACGGTTTGCTAAAACGTAAAGGCAATCTAAATAAAAATATTAAATATGCTGCGCAAAGTACGCAAGTAAGTTATAGCCTAACTCCTTTTGAGCAGCGGCTTTATACACAACTTCCCGTTGAAAGTAACCCCAAGACTCGTGAGCTTGTAAATAATTTAGCCAATAAAAATACTACCGCACAATCGTATTTCAATGCTCTATTAGGCTATTTTAATACGCAACAATTTAGCTATACCCTAACTCCTACTCCTATGCTTAATAAAAACACCATTGATCAGTTTGTGTTTGAAAATAAGAGTGGGTTTTGTGGCCACTACGCCAGTACAGCAGCTTTTATGTTTCGTGCGGCAGGTTATCCAGCACGCGTTGTATCAGGCTACTTAGGTGCGGAACGACAAGGCACAACCCTTAATATTTACCAATATGATGCACATGCATGGGTTGAAGTATTTTACTATGAGCGTTGGCATGTTTTCGATGCAACTGAAGTTGTTGCACCTGAACGTCTCAACGGTTCGTTGTCAGAGTTTCAAGCATTGAGCGAACGGTTTAATGATAATTTAAACTTTGGCTTAAAGCGCTGGAGTCACTTAAAAGCGATTAATTGGCTTCGTATAAAATTAGAAGAGCTTGATTACAAATGGACAAATTGGGTTTTAACTTTTGACGAGCAATCGCAACAAAACTTATTTAAAGCGCTTTTTGGTAATAATGCATTTTGGTTAACTCCATTGGTAATAATGGTAACTCTCGCACTTTGTTTTACCAGTTACTTTTTATACAGCAAGCGTTTACCTCGCAGTTCTGAACCCCTTGTTTTTGAACTGATGCAACTTTATCGCTGGGCTGAAAAACAACAAATTCACTACGATGAAACAAACACTCCTTTGCAAAATATCGCTTTGATGAAGCGCTCAAAGCCAACAGTTGCCAGCAAACTAGCTAAATTTGAACAAATATTCATCGAAGTACGTTATCAGCAACAGGCTTTTAATCAAAACCGCAAAAAGCAGGTACGACTTCTGTTACACTCCATCAAAACAGCAAAATAGAGAAAACCATGAATGCAGTAATTATTGGCGTTATTTTGATGCTGGTACTAACACTTTGCCGAATTAACGTTATTGTCGCAATGACACTGAGTGCGATTGTTGCTGGTCTAACTGCCGGGCTTGGTCTATCAGAAACACTGAATGCATTTAATGACGGGCTCTCTGGTGGTGCAGAAATCGCATTAAGCTATGCCATGTTAGGGGCATTCGCTGTGGCTATTTCAAAATCAGGATTGACCCGAATACTTGCTTCAACCCTGTTAAAACAGGTGAATGAGCACAGCCATAAAGGCGAAACAACGCTAAGTTATTTTATTTTAGTTATTATCTTACTTTGCGCGATCTCTTCGCAGAACCTAATCCCAGTGCATATAGCCTTTATTCCGATATTGATCCCACCGTTGCTAGTGATATTCAACAAACTGCGCTTAGATAGGCGTGCTATTGCGTGCATTTTAACTTTTGGTTTGGCAACCTCGTACATGGTTTTGCCCTATGGTTTTGGTGGAATATACCTATATTCAATTTTACATAAAAACTTAACCGATAATGGTTTAGAAATTGTGAATACCCAGGTGCCCATGGCAATGATCATCCCTGCACTTGGCATGGTTGTAGGTTTGTTAATCGCAGTGTTTGTTAGTTATAAAAAACGCCGTGACTATGCTCCACACCCGCTTACTGAAACACCTCAAAATGTTGTTATCGAACAACCTAAAAAAGTGCTTATTGTGGGAATTGCAGCTGTGCTTTGCTCGTTAATAGCTCAAAGTGTTAGCAATTCGATGATATTAGGTGGACTAGTTGGTGTAATGATTTTCAGTTTATTTGGAGTTGTTAAGTGGGAACAAAATAGTGATGTTTTTAGTAAAGGCGTTGCTATGATGGCGATGATTGGCTTTATTATGATTTCTGCACAAGGGTTTGCTTCGGTAATGCAAGCAACAGGTGATGTCACCTCCCTTGTTAGTTCAGCTGCTGGTCTTATGGAAGGGAATAAACCACTTGCTGCTGCATTAATTTTACTTGTTGGGTTACTAATAACGATGGGCATTGGTAGCTCGTTTTCGACGGTGCCTATTATTGCCACCTTATTTGTACCGTTGGCATTAGAACTAAACTTTTCAGTAATGGCCACTGCGGCGCTTGTTGGCACTGCAGGGGCATTAGGTGATGCAGGCTCCCCCGCATCAGATTCTACACTTGGGCCAACATCCGGTTTAAATGCAGATGGGCAACATGACCATATATGGGATTCTGTGGTACCGACATTTATTCATTTTAATATTCCGTTGCTGATCGCCGGTTGGATTGCAGCTATGGTATTGTAAAAGGCCCTTCGGGGCTTTGTTACTGACTAAATAGCACCCTCAAAGCCCTATTTAAATCATGAAAGCGAATCGGTTTAGTTAATACTTTGTTCATTCCCGCATCTATACAGATTGCTTTATCTTGATGCGAAGCATTGGCTGTTAACGCTACTATGGGTAAGGTCATCTTTAATTCATCACGAATGTATTTTGTTGCGGTTATACCATCCATAACGGGCATCATCATGTCCATAAGAACTAAATCAAAGTGTTGTTGTTGTAACTTTTCAATTGCTTGTTGGCCATGATCAGCCAATGTGACATGGTGATTAAGCTTTTCTAAGAAAGCTTTAATCAACACTTGATTGGTCTTATTGTCTTCAGTTACCAAAATAGCGATAGGCTCTAATGTGTTTTCGTCGTCAACTACTTTGGTATCAGCACTTACAACCGTATAGGGGATCTGAATAGTAAACTTAGTACCTACATTTTGTTCACTAACAACTTTAATATCCCCTTTCATTAGATCAACAAGGCTCTTTGTTATGCTTAAGCCAAGACCAACCCCTTCAATCTGCCGGTTTACACCATAGTCATGTTGTTTAAAGGCATCGTAAATTGAATCAATATGCGAAGGAGATATTCCCTGCCCGGTATCTGATATTTCAAAGTGTAGGTATTGGTCAGTGTAATCTGCTACAAAATTAACCGTCCCCACTTTGGTAAACTTAAAAGCATTATCAAGAATATTAAAAAGTATTTGCCCTACTCGCGCACTATCAATATTTATTTTATCCGGTAAGCCGTCTTTGATTTGTGTAGAAAAAACAACATTAGTGCCTTGTGTTATCTCTAAAAACTGTGATGCAATATTCTTCACCAAGGCATTGATGTCGGTTGCTTTAATGTCTAAACTAATGAGCCACTTTCAATTTTAGAAAAATCCAGTACGTCACTAATTAAATCAAGTAATAAATCGGCACTTGAATTAGCATAATCAAGCCAGCGGCTTTGTTTGTCGCTAAGTTTTGAATCAGCAAGTAAATCTAACATTCCGACTATCGCATTCATAGGGGTACGTATTTCATGTGACATCACGGTTAAAAATTTAGATTTAGCAAGATTCGCTTCTTCTGCCTTTTCTTTTGCTAATTGCAAAGCTTGCTCACGGTCTTTGTTTACTGTGATATCTTTTGCAATTCCGAGGTAGCCTCTAAACTGACCCTGCGCATCAAACTGTGGCTTGCCACTAAATGATACCCATGCCGATGGTGAGGAGTTAACTTCAAACTCAAAATCAAGAAACTCAGCACGCTCGGCTAAAAGGTGCTTAAAGTGAGACCATTTTTTAAGCTGTTTTTGTTCTTGCTGAGTAATGATCGCATCGAAATTTTTATGTAAAAAATGACGTTTATATAAATTACTGTGGCTAGCTGTGGTCAGCACATTAATAAACCGCTCTTCTTTATTGGTGCGCCAAAACCATTCACTGGCAAAGTCTCTAAATAATTCTGACAGCTCTCCAAGGCGAGTTAATAACGAGGTTGAATGAAATTTTTGCCTATTTAAACGTGTTAATTGTGAATACTGCCATGCTACTTGCTGTAATAGCACATGGAGCGCTGTTGATGCTTTTTTAGAAAAATAGTCACTTTCTTTAACTGAAAAAAACACAAAACATTGCATGCTTTCTTCAGACAAGGCGACTTTAAATATCAAGGCATCATTAAGTGGCTCTGAGCTTAGGAAAACATGGTTAGTATTAAAAAAACACCATTCGTCGTTACTGGATTTTAGTATTTCCTTTAGTAATTGTTCATCAAATTCAAGGTGTTTTGTGGTTCTCATTTCGAAAGATGCTTTGTCATGTTCGATATTGATTAAACAAAGTTCGTTAAAAGTAAAGTACGGCGCTAATACATGTTCAAGCTGCGCTTTCAACGCTCGACTGTCATTTATACCGTGAAACTTCCGAAGTTCACTCTGTAACTGTTGTAAATTTAATTCAGCCATTGCTTTTCCACGTTGATATTGCGTCGCATATTGCAAATAAATGCCCCACTTTTAGTGTAGACACTAAACCTAGAAAATAAAGTATTTAAATTTCATCACCTTATAAAACTTAACCTTTTGGTACAGACTATGCTTTTAAGTAGCATTGAACGAATAAGGGGTAAGAATCATGAAAATAGTATGCATTGGTGGTGGCCATGGTTTATCTCATATGCTCAGTGCTATAAGACCTCATTGTGCAGAACTAACTGCGATTGTAGCAACAACCGATAATGGTGGTAGCACTGGCAAGCTAAGAAATAGTCAAGATGTTGTTGCATTGGGTGACATACGGCGCTGTTGTTTACAGCTTGCAGATAATGACTCACTTATTCATCAAGTATTTCACCACCGTTTTAATGGCGGTGAACTCGATGGCCACAGCTTGGGTAATTTAGCATTATTAAGTTTAACGCAACAAACAAACTCTGCGACTCAAGCAGTAGCATGGTTTAACGCAATGTTAGGAAACTCTGAAACTATTTTACCCATGTCAGATGAACCTACCGATTTACTTGCGGTGTTACCTTCTGGTTTAAAAGTACTTGGCGAATGCGAAATTGATTCTCTGGCGGAATTACCCGATTACGTCACCCTCTCTCAAAATGTAAATGCCGCACCAGGTGTTATTCAGGCAATAGAAAACGCAGATATGCTTATTATTGGCCCAGGCAGTCTGATTACCAGTGTTATGCCAGCCATGTTAGTAGAAGATATTGCCAAAGCCGTGCAAAACACATCGGCATGTAGAGTGTTTATTGAAAACATCGCTAAAGAAACCAGTGTTATTAAATCGCTCGATATGAAACCTGTTGACTGGCTTGAAGGCATGCTGGGCTATAGTTTTTGCGATTTAAGTATTTCTTTAGATGCACTTAGTGAAATTGTTTCTCATTTTAATGATGTGGTGAAATCGGCTAATCAACAACACGATATAGAGCAGTTAAGCACGGTGTTTGGAGAAATCCTAAAAATGCCGCTCAGTTTAGAGACTGAGCATGAGCAATTAATTCGCGCTGATCAAGCTCTGCGCGTGGGTTGAGGTCTGTGTAAATTGATCTTGCAAAGTACTGATTAGGCTAACAAGTTGGTCATCGAATTGTGCTGCTTTAGCTTTCATTTCAATTTGTTCGGCAAGTTTTCCGACAGCTAATGCACCATAGCTCAGGCTACTGCTTTTTAAGCTATGTGCATTAATTTCGATGTCAGTTTGCTTGTTTGGATCAGCTAGGCTTGAAACAATTTGACTGGATTCAGTGATATAGACTTGCAAAAGCTGTTTAGCTAAGTCATCACCAACATCCTGTTTTAACTGAGAAAATGTAGCATTATCTATCATGGTCTCACCTTGGAGTGAATATGAAATACAGTGTTATTTTATTTGTTGATTCAAGCCTGATAGGTGGAATCGAAAGTCACCTAATTGCTTTAAATAAGCTTTTAGAACGAAACAATATTAAGAGTTCAATCCTATTTTATCAAGATCATAATAACCGGGATTTTTACTATCGCTTAGAGCAAGAAAATATCGTCTATGGTTTTGCTGGCGGGAGCTTAAAAAGTTTAAACGATATTTTAAAATCGTTTCCTCGTTCAGCGTTACTGCACACCCATGGGTACAAGGCAAGTATCATGGGTAAGTTAGTATGCCGCTGGCAAAACCGCCCTTGCATTTCGACTTACCATGCTGGAGAAGTTGGCCGTGGTAAAGTCTTTTTATATAACAAGCTTGATAAGCTTTTAAGCTTCTTTTCTAAAAATTTTGCAGTTTCAAATCAATTAGCTGCCGATATTTACAATGCCGAAGTACTTGAAAACTTCATTTCTATTCCTAATACTAACCAGACATTAGAACCTAAATGCAAAAGCAATTTAAATGTTGGTTTTGTTGGTCGGCTTTCAATAGAAAAAGGGCCCGATATATTTGTAGATGTTGCTAAGCAATTTGCCACTAGTTCTTTAAATTTTCATATGTTTGGCGATGGTCCTATGCGTGACGAACTTGATCTTTCTTCAGTATCCTTTCACGGCATGTGCGAGCAACATGAAATTTGGCAAAAACTCGATGTATTAGTGGTCTGTTCTAGGGCTGAAGGACTGCCAATGGTAGTGCTTGAGGCAATGTCGCATGGCGTATTAGTTATTGTCTCTCCTGTTGGGCAATTACCTCATATTGTGAGTCACTTAACCAATGGGTTATTAATGGCAGATAATTCTGCGCAAGCGCTATCTAAGCAATTAAATAATTTAATCAATTTAACCCCTGACCAAATTACTTACATGCTTACTAATGCACATACTTTGGTCAGGCAACGGTTTGGTGGAGAGCAACAATTCAAGCAACTTAACCGAGTTTATCGAACTAGCTTACTTGCATCTCTTCCCAGCTTTTAATTTTTCGGTATAAAGTTGAAGGGCTCACATCTAATAAAGCAGCTGCTTTAGGAATGTTGTTATCACATGCTTGTATAGCTTGTTCAATGTAACGTTTTTCAACAAGCCATAATGGTTCAATGTCTGCTTGAGTGAACGTCAACAAAGTGTCATTCATGGTAGCTTGTTCAGTATGCAAGCCTGTATCTACAGCAGTAATAATGACTTCTGGTTGCGGTACTTGATGCAACGATGCTAATTGATTCTGATTAGAGGATTGAGGTAATGCGGGGATCATATCCACTTCGATATATGATTCATCATGTAACACCATAATATTACGAATCGTGTTCTCTAATTGACGAACATTACCAGGCCAACTGTAGCCCAAAAATAAGTTTTTTACGCCTTCAGACATCCCTTTATATTGGCGCTTTTCTTCTTTACTTATTTTTTTAAATAACGCATCAGCAATTTCTATAACATCTTTGCCCCGTTGTTTTAGTGGCGGTAAGGCTATTGGAATAACGTGTAAACGATAATAAAGATCTTCCCGAAAGCGACCTTCTTGTACTTCTAGTAACGGGTCTCGATTGGTAGCGCAAACGAAGCGTACATCCACTTTCACTTCTTTTTCACTGCCTACTTGTTGATAACATCCCGTTTGAATAAAACGCAGTAGTTTGCTTTGTAAGTTGATATCCATCTCACAAAGTTCATCAAGAAATAACGTGCCGCCATCAGCTTGACCTGCAGCTCCTTCTCGATTTGCTATAGCACCTGTAAAAGCGCCTTTTAAGTGTCCGAATATTTCGCTTTCAATTAAGTCTTTAGGAATAGCTGCACAGTTTAGAGCAACAAAAGGCTTATTAGCTCGAGGTGATGCTAAATGCACAGCACGTGCACACAACTCTTTACCAGTACCACTTTCACCGGTGATGAACACGGTTGCTTTACTTGCCGATGCAGATTTTATGATTTGATAAACTGACTGCATCACGCTTGAGCTACCAATCAAATCAAAATATTTACCATTTTCGTATGTAGTTTGATAACTTTTTACCGTTTGCTTTAAGTCTTTTAATTTAAGCGCGTTATTTACGGTGATCCTAAAACGATCGGCTTCTATTGGTTTTTCTAAAAAGTCACTCGCGCCGAGTTTAATGGCTTTAATGGCCATTTCTTTGGTGCCATGACCTGTAAGAACAATAACTTGTGGTGCGGTGTCTGAGTCTAACGAAGATAAAATATCCAAGCCATTTATATCGGGTAGCATGACATCTAAAATTATTAAGTCAGGCTCGAATTCTTGTAATGCACACATTGCTTGCTCACCGTTATAAGCGATGCGTGTTTTCACTCCCGTTGGAATCAGATAAGACTGATACATCAAGGCGAGTGACTCAGTATCTTCAACAATGAGTATTTTAGGTGGCATTACTGGCTTCCTTTTTATAGTTTTTATGCTGAGATAAAGTGATTATTTTACAGCTCCTTACTAGTAGCTTAGTGCTTAATTGGTGACTTTGTAAACTCTATATTTAGTGTTTATTGATGACAATTAAAGACGCATCATCAACTTCGTCTGATAGTTTAACTTGGCTTGATTGCCAAAGCTTATATGCAAATTGTTCACTGTGAAGATCTTCGGCCGTTAAATTTGCTATGTGTTGACCCACCTCATTAAAATGTTGGTTGTCTAACCAGCCATCAGTAAATAGTAAAATATGCTCAACATCACTCAGGTCATATTGGTAATGTGAGTAGTGATGCTCATCACTTAAACCAAGTAAAGGGTCTGTTCCAGTTAACTGTATTAACTGCCCTTTTTTAGTAATAACACAAGGAGCAGGATGACCGGCATTGAACCAATGGAATGTGTTGTTTTCTATAAATGTTATTAATAAGGTCACTAAACTCGATTTACACAGTCGTTGTTCACAGAGTGCTGTGTTTAAGGTGCTAAGAACATTTTGTAAGGGGATCTCTGTGGCCAAACAGCCACTCAAAAAACCTTTGATGGCGAAGCTTTCTTTTAAAGCTGTAATGCCATGCCCCATCATATCTCCTAAGATAACTGGCTTTTGTGGCTGGTGGGGATATAAACAGAAATCGCCACCATTTTGTGAAATAATCGAGCCAAAATTATAGGCGGTATGATCTGTTAAACTACGCTGTGTTTGCATTCGCTCTTCGTTAATTAAATATTTTAACGCAGAGAATCGATGAACAATTCGTTCAATACTTTGTAGTAATCGAGTTTTTGTTACGGGTTTTACTAAGTAGTCATCAACCCCTAATAAATTTATCCGTTTAATAAGTTCATCACTATCATCTCCGGTTAGCATGACTACTGATAAATTTGTTTTAATATTTGACTGATTTAATTTTTTTAATAATGGCTCACTTGTGCCATTTTTTAGTTTATGGTCAAGCAACAAAATCGTTGCGCCCGATGTAAGTAGCTCTTGCCAACCTGACTCTATATCTTCACAGCAAATTACCTGAAAGTGGTCGCAAAGATAAGCATTTAGCAAAGCTAACTGAGATTTGTCATCATCGATATAAATCAGTGTTGGTCGTTTATCAATGTTTGATAAATGAAATGAAAAGGTATTTTTGTGCTTCTCTGATGTGTACTTAGCATTTGGGAAGTAGTGCTTAATAAGCGCTACACCCATACCACCTTCTACTAACTCACCACTTTCTAGATGCCAATCAGAGCTATGATTCTCAAACAAATTATAGCTTGGCATTGCATCAGTGAACTCTATAAGCAATTTATTTTTAGGTAATTTATACATTGAAAACTGCAGCTTTTTATCACTTTCCTCGCTATGACGTAGCAAGTTTGTTAGGTACTCAGTAGCGACCAAGCCGGCAGCATCAATATCTTGATTTTTAACACTTATAGCTGTTAATACATGTTTTAGAATATGGCGGATCTCACTAACAATAGGCCAATCTAATTGAAATGATCTTTGATATAAACAATCCATACAAGGCCTCAGTAAGGAACAAATAACCAACGTTGTTTTATCACTTTATTAATTAAAAAATTAGTGAGTGTTGGCCACTTTTGTTGGTATTTATTGAGTGTATTTAAAATACGACTACCAAGCGGTGCAAACTGATGTTGAGCAACAACAATTTTTATATTTTTTATCCCCGCATTGTTTAAATTTGCGACCCCGTGACACAGCGCCTCTTCATTGTTGTAACCAAGTGATACTGTCAAAAAGGTTAATTCAGTACACAGACTTAATGCATGCAGCGGCACATTACCTCGGTTACGTTTCAAGGCCGGGCTCATATCTAAAAAAATAAAATCGTACTCTTGCTTTATTCGTTCAATCGCATCATTGAGTACTGTTTTATTTTTTACCGATTCCAACTCTTTTAGGTGCTGCATGGTTAATAAATCAACATAATCAGTATTAATAATATTAAGCTGACAAGATATATCACTAAAACACCATGATTCTGCTTTTGTTTGCGAATTCAATTTAAAAGGGTTTAAAGGGTTCAAGTCGATAATTAGTACTCTTGAACCTTGTAAACTTAAACGTCTAGCAACACTTGCACACAATGACGTTGACCCTTCGTTGCCTGTTAAAGAAATAAAACAAATGCAACGTGCTTTAGCATTATCTATTTCGTTACACACAGCTTCTAGTTCTTGGTATTGCGCAGGAATTAATTTCATAAGCCCACCACTAAAGCTAGCACAGTTATAAAATCTAAGAAGTTTGATTTAAATTGACTCATTAAATCCTGCCCTTTATCAGGGACATAAAGTGTATCGCCCGCTCGTAGAACCGGTATGTAGGCTGAGTTAGGGTTTTTCACAAACTCTTCTAAATCAAATACTCTTGATTGCTCTTTGCAGCAAGAGTGGTTCACAACCACGATTTTGTCGATGAGTGCTGAACTTGATGGACCGCCTGCTTCTGCTAAAACATCAAGCACTGTCATGGTATCGTCAAAGCTATAGCGTCCTGGTTTTTCAACTGCGCCCATGATTCGAACAACTTGCTCTTTAGGTGTACGTAACCAGTCTTTGTTTTTTTCTGGGATATAAATGGTGTCGCCAGGTAACACATGGGGAAATAATGTTTCATCGCCGGTTTCAAAATACATTGCAAGGTTTAACCTGCTAACTTTAGCCGTATTACCATTACGGTGAGTAATACGAATATTACGTAGGTCTGCATTATCGGTCGGACCATCAGCTGCAGCCAAAATATCAATAAAGTGCATGTTGGTATTAAAAGCATATCGACCTGGTGAACCAACCTGCCCCATAATATAAATTGATTTTCCAGACTCTTGGCGGATCCATTGAGATTTATTGTCTGCAGGGTCAACCGGTAACTCTTCAACAATAATGGTGTCGCCAGCCATTAAATTTGGCAGTTCATATTTGCCCGAATCATTAATAGTGTATTGCTCTAAATCGAAACGTTTGGTCACCTCGCCGTTTCTCACAATTTTAATATCATTGATATTGGCACCCTTAGTTGGGCCGCCGGCATGAGCAAGTAAATCAGTAAAGTCCATTTCAGGGCTCCACTCATAACGGCCCGGAGATAAAATGGCACCGATAATTTTGATGGCACGTTTTGGGGGTACTTTTAACCAGCTTTTTTCGTTTTGATCGGTTTTCTCTGGTACAAAAATCACATCGCCTGGGTTAAGGCTTGGTACTTTTACTGTGACTATGCCTTCGCTGTAACCTTGTAAGTCAAATAAGATGCTTTCGCCTGCTGGAGTTAAGATTTTAATCTGACGAGTTTCAGCAAAGCGTGTTGGCCCCCCAGCATTAGCAAGAATATCTAAAAAGCTTGTATTTTCTGCGGCTTCATAGGCACCAGGCTTTTGTACCTCTCCCATGATGTACACAGTTCTTGATGTGGTATTAACATCATCGACCATAATTGGCACATAGATAGTAGAGCCCGCTTTGAGCTCTGGCATGGTATCGTTGCTTGGTTTATCTAAGTATGCTTTAAGATCAAATACCACTGGGGTTTTATCAACAATGACGCGAATTTTAGTTACATCAGCATAGTGAGTTACGCCCTCTGCACGCATTAATGCATCCAGCACACTCATATTTTCTTTAAAAGAGAAACTACCCGGGTTGTGCACTTCACCCAATAAAGTAATCGCACTGTTATCGCTCGCATCGCCAGAAGCACTTAATGTTTGAGCATCAAAATCAATTTGTACATTACCTAATAGCGGAGAAACAGGCACAAATACAGTATCAGCGCTTTGTAAGCTGGGAAGTAAATCTATGTTGCCTGAGTCTAGATACGCTTTATAGTTGAACTCTATAACTTCATTTGCACGGCGGATTTGTAAGCGGTCTAGTTGGGCGCCGGGTTTTAAGCCCCCAGCTCTGGCTATTACCATTTGAATGTTACCATCGTTTGGAATACTAACTTGTGAAGGTTCATTCACATAACCCATTACATTAATAAAGATATCGCGCGAATGTATTTCTACATAAAAATCATCCATTGCAACAAAGACTTCACTGAGTGATTTTTTGAGCTGTGCTTCAATTTCTTTAAGTTCTAAGCCCGCCACATTAAAACGACCCAGCTCAGGCAGTGTGATAGAGCCATCTTTATCTACCTCAAATGGTTGAGAAAAATCAGCTTCACCAGGTAAATAGACGAAAAGCTTATTGCCCACTTTGATTTCTTCAGCAGCCACTGAGGTTGCGAGAAAAATTAAACAAAGTAATAAAAGTAATTGTTTCATTGTATTACTCCTTAGGCCCGTTTAAGATTTTCGTCCAACTAGATAATGCAGGATGTTGCTCATTTGCTTTTTCATCACCCTTGTCGATAATAATCGCGTTTACACGTCTATCTGAATGGCGCTTAAAACTTGAATCAGGTTGTTCGCTGTAAGGCGATAAACTTCCTTGTGTTAAGGTGGTCATAGTTGCAGGGTTTACACCATAAACACCCAGCCAATGTTTCACTGTTTCGGCGCGTTTAAAAGCCAGTTCATAATTTGTTATTTGCTGACCACTAATATCAGCATGACCGACAAGCAATAACTCAACATTTTTCACTTGTTTAATTAGATCAGCAGCTTGTGCTAAGCGTGAGAGATACTTCGGCGTTACCTGAAAGTCGTTTAACGAAAATTGATTATCGCTATTCAAAAGCTCTGTGATCTGTTCTTTTAGAGAAACACTCATTGGCTCTTCTGCTTTTGTTGCTGCACCGCATTTAGTTAAAGCATTAACCGTCTCGAAGTGTTTAGTTAGTTGATTTAGTCCATGGTAATGAACGAGTAAATCATGCTCGGCATCAGACCACATTTTAGCCGCAATGAGTCGACGAATGCGGTTTTCGTATATCTGTGCTTTTAATAATTGAGCAGGCATACATTGTTGAATACCTTGTGCTTTTAGTAAATCAAGTTTGAGTACGTGATGTTCAAACTCACTAAGTACAATGGTTTCCTGTGTATCGTATATAAGCTCGTTTTGCTCATCGGTTAACGGGTAGTTCTGATATTTTTCAGCCCAGCCGCCTTGCCCTTCATCAGGCCAAGAAGCACATCCACCTAACGTGAGCAAAATTATGATAAAGAGTGTGTGCTTCATAACTCACCTCAAGCTATATCATTTTGTTCAATGAAAGGGATTGTTTTGTCTACTCTTAACAGACTCATTAACTTATGAGGCTGACCAGAGACATTAAGTAATGACAGCTTTTGGCCTTTCTTCTCAATGCGTTTATATAAAAAGACCATCGCACCTATACCAGATGAGTCGATAAAAGTTGTTTCACTAAAATCGAGTACAACGTTGGTTTGTTTACCTTGTGCTACTTCTTCGAATTGATCTTTAAAGCCGTCTACTGCAAGGCCCGAAAAATCATTTGGGAGTGTGATGTATTTACTGTCTGCAGATACTTTTGTGTTGTTAGCCATGATCTTCTACCTTTGTATTTGGTTAGTCATAGTTAACAGTACAACTACAGTGCCAGTTTATAACGCATTGATTTATATATTAATAAAGACTGGTTGATGCATAATGCAAACTTTTTTGATAGTAAAAATTGCATTATGCAACGTAATTTGCAGAACCTGTTATTGTCCTTTACCAGTGAAAACAACAAGTAAGGTTCGCAGGATAATTGATAATTCTAATTTTGCCCATGCAACAGGAGAAGACATACTCAATGAATAAGCGTAATCCCAACCTATCTTACTTCTGGCGTCTTCTATTGTTTCGTCGTATCCGTTCATTACTTGTGCAAGACCTGAGATACCCGGTTTCACCCCGTAAGTACGTTGACAAAAATAGGGAATATCTTTTTCCAGTTTGCCATAGAAAACTGGGCGTTCAGGTCGAGGGCCTATTAAAGACATCTCTCCTCTAAGAACATTAAAAAGTTGCGGAAGCTCGTCGATACGGGTTTTACGCATAAAACGGCCAACCGCTGTTATTCTTGGATCATCTTTACTTGCCCAAACTGCACCTGAGTGTGACTCAGCATCAACAACCATAGAGCGAAATTTATAAACGTAAAAAAGAGACACAAATTCATCTGAGCTTTCGCCCACTCTCAACTGTTTAAATATCACTGGGCCTTTTGAGGTAAGTTTAATTACAACAGCAGTTATTAAGCAGATTGGCCATACAAGAGTGAGAAGTGCTAGCGCGCCAACAATATCAATTGTGCGTTTTATTATTTTAACTAGCGTTTTGGTTGAGACCTTACGAATTGACCTAACCCGTTTCCAAGGTTTGTCAAAGTAGCCAAGTTCGTAGCGAATGATTCCCCACAATGCTAAGAAGTAGCTATTTAATATATAGTTGATCTTATCAATCAAAGGTATAGGTGTTGAAAGTTGGCAAGTTGCTTTGACTATATGTGTAATGTGTAAAGACGCTATAGCTGTTGCAAGAGCTTGTGCCCACAATGTGTGTGCAATAAATGCCTCAAAAATAATGCTGGCATAGATAAAGGCTAAAATAATAGGCATTACACCACGCAGAACTTTATGAGAAAAATAATTAAGAAAAGTCCAACCTAAACGAGGATTTAACAAAATCATTAAGGCTTTAATTTGTTGCCAATTTCCAGCGCCTAAACGTACGCGGCGGGTGTAATCATCGCTTTGTGAATCGCAATCACGTTCGTATATCACAACGTCTTCGTCAAGTACCGCCTTGCCCCCTTTGCCCAATACTTTCATTGATAAAACAAAATCGTCATTTATGGTGTTTTGTTCAAGTTCAAACGCATCGCTTGAGCGCATAGCGAACATAGCACCAGGGACACCAATAACAGCACCAAGGTTCGATTCTGATTTCTTAATTTGATTTTGGTAATGCCAATAAACCTTTTGTGACTCAGGTGCATCGTCATCCAATGTGTACACACCGGTTAAAATACTGATAGAGGGATTAACAAAATGCTCTACAACTTTATTAAGCACATCAATGCTTAATAAGGCACTGACATCGGTAAAAAGTAGAATATCGTTTTGATATTTTGCAATGCCCATCAGGGTATTTAAGCCTTGTACTTTCCCCATATTCTCATCGCGAATATGAAAAAAGCACTGTACTCCTTGGCTATGAAGCACTTGTTGAGCTTGCATTGCCTGTTCTATCGTGTTGTCTGTACAGCCATCAAAATAAACATGGATTGAATAGCGACTGTTATCATAAATTAATGAGGCTAGGTTATGGAGCTTCTCAGCAATGTGCTGCTGTTCATTGTAAGCGCACATTAAAATCGCAATTTTTGGTTGATACTTATCAGCACACTCTTGCTGTGTAGTTGGTTTTAACTTTCTTGAGGCAATCAGTTTTAACAAAATTGGGTAACCGATATGGTGATATATAACAACACACACCAAGGTAATAAATAGAAGCGTAACAAATGTCATACTAACCTCCTACATCAGCAGTGCTGAGTATAAATTATCGTATTTACTGCTCATTGTTCGTGCATCAGCAACCTTAATAGCATGGTGACGGATACAGAGTCCCCGCGGTAAAGTACAAGCTCTTTGAATTGCAGGAGCAAGTTGATTAAAGTCATTAACACTGACAAGTTCACCTTGCTCTGGAGTAACGACTTCATGAATGCCTCCCACATCACTGGCCACAATTGGAATACCACATGCCATTGCTTCAATTATTGAAAGTGGAAGGCCTTCGCGTTGAGAGTACAAACACATCACATCAATACTTGAATAAAATGCACGCATATCATGTACATTTCCCAAAAAATGAACCCGCGAAGTTAAGTGCAAGCTTCTTACCAAATTTAATAAATACTCTTTTTGGTCTCCATCTCCGGCAAATACCATATGAAAATCATCGGGTAAGTAGCGAAGTGAATGAATCATATCTTTATGACCCTTCCCTTCTATAAGTCTTGCTGCGCAGCCGATTAACCTAACATTATTTGGTAAGTTGAATTGTTCACGAGCTGCTTTAGCATCAATAGCCATAAAGTTTTCGCAATCTATGCCATTTAAAATAGTGCGCTCGGGGATAATCGCAGTTTTGGCTCTAAATTCGTCTGCAACAATGCGTGCGTCAGCAACCCAATATATATTAGTTAACGAATCTAATAACTTTGTAAAAGTGCGTTGCTTTGTATTAGTGAGGTACCATGCGTCATGTATTGTTGAAATATGCCGTACTGAACCTTGCGATAACGAACTTGCTATCCCCGCATAAATCAGTGGCCCAATGTGGTGGCTATGTATTATGTCAATATCATGCTCTTTGATTAGACTTTTGATTTTAGCTATAACAGATAAACTGATCCCTGGCTTTTTATCTAAACAAATGACGCGATGACTGAAAGGCTGAAGCTCAGGCCACTGTTCAAATGCAGTATTTCTATCCCCCTCAAGCGAAACAATAATACTTGAATGCTTAAATTGACTGTTTTGAAGCAGCGTTATTGCCATTTTTTCTAAGCCACCTACCTGTAAGTGTTGAACTAAATGCATAACATTCATGATTTTTCTCCTTCAATAATGCCGGTTATTTCCCCGTTATTGACGATAGGAAGTATTGTTACCACCTCAGTGTTAGTTAACTTTTCTATGGTTTGCGTGTCTTTTAAATGGCTATCACAAAGGGCTGCAACAAACACACTTGCACCACCTGTAAATATCCCTAAGATAAGTCCAACTATTGCAGTCATCATAATTGAGGTATTTATTGGTTGCGTTGGGCTATATGCGCGTTCAATTGTCTTAACTTTGTCAGGGCCTTCATATTTAACGAGCTTGCCAGTCACTTTGGCCATTTCGTAACGACTGAGCATATCTTTGTATAGTGATTGTTTTACTTCATAGTCACGCTCGAGTTTACGTAATTGCTTTTCAACATCACTGGTCACTAATAAACGATCGCTCACTAGCTTCACTTGCTCTTCTAACATGGCAAACTCTTGCTCTTGCTGTAGTAAGTTGTTGCGTGCCTCTTCAAGTGCTAACAGTTGAGAAACCAGTACACTTGATTCTTTGTTATCTTGAGAAGGTAAGGTATTCACTAACTGCCAAAGCTGATCGATATTTGTTGTACTTAACTGTTCGCTTTTCTCTAGTAATGCTTGTTGACGGCTTTTTAAATTAACGAGGGTACGTTTTTTCTCGATGATTTTGCTGTGCTTATCGGTATAGCGAGTGCGCAGCAAACTGAGTTCTGATTCTGTACGGATTATTTTTTCTTCTAAGTTTCCTAAAATAGGATTTGCTTGCCCTACTTTGCTTACCAGTGCGTTAAGCTTTGCTTTTGCACCAGATAGAGCAATCATTTTTTGTTGTTTTTCAGTTAGTAAGGTATCAAATGTTTGCCGGTTACTATGAAGCACGGCTGGTAAAGTATTACTGTTTTGACTTTTAAATTCTGCTAGTGCTTCTTCTGAAGCCTCTAATTCTTCACGTAGACTATCAAGTTGTATGTAGAAAAATTGCTCAGACGTATCCAGAGAAGCTTTAGTTGGAGCAAGTAAACGCTCTATAAATTTTTCAACGACCTTTTCAAGCACTGGCTTCATTTGTGCTTGGTTATGCCAAATAAAGTTGATGCGGACCAGCTCATCACCAATCAAAGATAAAGATAAAGCCTTAGACAACTGTTGATGTATTTCTTCAACCTGTTTATTGCTGGCATTTTCAGGGATTAATTGTGTTTCTTTCGCTACAGAGATAAGTACTTTGCGACTGATAACTAAGGTGCGTAACGCTGCAATACGATCTGATAATTGAAATGAGAAAGATAAGTCATCTAAATATGGGTTAAGTAGTGCAGATTCTTCGATTAAAATAGTTGCATGATTGCTGTATTGTTTTTGTGCAAATAAAGCAAGCACAATCACGACGAGTGGCACAATACAAAACGGGATTATAAAAAGCTTAATACGCGTGTATAGCGCATAAAGTCCTAAATATAGTAACCGTTTGATTTGCTCTTTTACTAACATGATTTACCTATTGCTTTGCATTTTGCAAAATGTTTGGGTTATTGATTGCAAATTGAAAATAAATAACCCTGATACATTCATTTAATTAGTAAGTTGCAGGTCTCGAGCCAAAATGCAAAAAGTTGCATGTTGTAGCTATACAAGATGCAGCTTTTAGGTTTTACGATTAAATCAGCAAAATCTTAGTTGTTTACAAACTAACGTGGCTTTTGCTTGCCAACTATGATTATTAGCTTGCTGAGATTGATTAGTTCGCCAGTTTAAGTTTTGCGATTTACTTAAGCTAACTGCATAGTCAATTCGATCGATAAAACCTTGAAGGGTGTCTGCTATTAAGATGGTCTCACGATAAGGATTAACCGCAGCAAAGCGTGTTGTGACGATTGGTGTGCCTGTGGCTATGTATTCTTTTAACTTGAGTGGATCACAAGATCTTATCTGCTCATTATCAACAAACGGTAAGATCGATACTTGCCAATGCTGTGAAAATGAAGCTAAGCGATGATGCTCTACAGCCTTTATATGAGTTACATTGTCCAACTTGAGTAGCTCTGAGAAATCTTCTATGAGGTGTCCTATTAACACTAATTGATACTCAGGCCTCTCTTTAGCAAGAGTCAACAATAAGGCTTTATCAAGCCAAGCATTTAAGGAGCCATAAAAACCAATCATTGGTTTGCTTATTTGCTCAAGTTCTCTGGCTTTTGCTGTTTGCGTAGTAAAAAGTGCTAAATCAACCCCATGAGAAAGCATTTTCACTTTGGATTTTGGCATTTTGTTGGCAAGTCGCTCGCTAACAACATAGATAGTATCTGCTTTTTTGATAAGTTCTCTTTCAAATGGCGCAACCATTTTATGATCAACACCAGCCAGTGCTGAGAAGTCATCACCACAATAGTAAATTACTTTATCTTGCTCTCTTGGAGAGATTAAACTAATTGCTGTTGGCACACTTAACCAATACACAATTGGCTCATCACCTATCAAACCTTTTTTATTAAAAATCCACTTATTATATAACCTTACAATAAGGTTATCGTGCCAAGGTAAAACAGCTAATGTGTGCGCTGTTAAATCTAAATTGAGGCTATGATCAGTTGTTTTAGCATTTGGGCTTGAGCGCTTTGATAAAAAAAGACTTTTTAATTTATTAAAAACTCGTTTCACATCAATCAAGCGAAATGTTGGTTTGCGCATCCCAATCGAGTTAATCCAAATAACCTGATGCTGTTTTGCTAGTTGTTTGAATAGATGCTGTGTACTACTTGGGTGACTTTGCCAATCTTCGCCGAATACAATAAATTTCATAGCGAATTCTTAAGCTGTTTAACAACTTTTGCTGGGTTACCGGCAACGATAGTGTTTGCAGGTACATCTTTAGTTACGACAGCGCTTGCTGCAACAATAGCCCCTTCACCGATTGTTACTCCTGCAAGTACAGTTGCACCAGTACCAATCCAAGCGCCTTGTTTAATGATGATATCGCCTACTTGGCACTCATCATCAGGCTCACCCTTTGCACGTCTTTGTGAATTTAATGGGTGACCAGGAAACCCTGCTAGAAACACCCTACCAGCAAGACGCACATCGTCCTCTAGAATGATATTACGCCCCACTGAAAATGCGTTTTGCCAGCCAATATCAACATTACTGCCAATCATAAGCTTAGGTGTGTATTCGCCCTGACTCCGCCCACAAAATGTTGTAATACCACTAATGCGCGTATTATCTTTACAACTAATTTCGAGTTTGCCTAATATTTGTGGCATTCCTGAATAAAGATATAAATTAGCTTTAGTGCCTTTAATTTGGCTTTTAAATAACGGTGTGTAATAAAAGATACGTGCCATCTCGCTAATAGTTGTGCTAATAAGTAAATGCAGTTTAAACAGCAAAGAATGTACACCCGGGATCACCCAAATTTGCGGATTGCGAATAGCTTTTGCAAATTGAAAAAGTGATTTTGCAAATGGGCTGTCACTTGATTTTAACCAATGTTTAAGTTGTTCACTCATGTGCGTTCTCCCGTTGTCTATCCATTACCAGCTTTTCTAAGGCAATTGTTAAAGCAAGGATTATATAAATAGGCCATGTAAATGCTTGAGTTAAAAAGGTTCCAGACACCATAAAGCCAATTAATCCGCCTTTTAACGCTTTCGCATTTACCGCTATTTTTTCATCATTTAACTGCGTATTTATCAAAAATACTCGGTTTAAACTGCGGTAAATACAGGCAATCACTAATATGAAAATGCATATGCCAACAATGCCTGTTTCACCTAAAACTTGAAACCATGTACTGTGTACTGCATGATTCTTGCCATCCCAATGGGGGCTGTAAAAATAGTAATTAACAACAAAATTATTAACCCCAACCCCCGTTAATGGGTTATGAATCGCCATATTGATCGCTGCTTGCCATGCATAGATACGGCCCATAGCAGATTCATCAACTCCGCCTTCATGTGACCCACCGCTTTGCCTATCAGCAATACCAGCAAACGCCACCATAGCAAGCATTCCAACAGCGCCAATACAGGCTACAACTACGGGGTTCTTAACTTTTTGATAAATAAAGAAGCTAATCACTGCTGCAATACCGAGTAGTCCGCCTCGACTTTGAGTCGCAATAACGCCGCTAATAGCAATCACTAAGCAAATTAATGCAATTATACGTCTGACTTTATGCGCACTTGTATCAAACACTTCTGCTGCTAAAAACGACACAGGGAACATCATTACCAATGACAAGTCATTGGGATCGCCTAATTGCGAACGCAGTTCACGTGAGATTGTCACGCGTGTCCCTTCAACTAAACCAATCCCATTCATTTTGTTACTCAGTGCCACTAAGGCTATGGCAGCACCAGAAATCATGATGCCAATTCTGACTGCATTAAAATGTTTAAGTGATGTCATCCACCAAGAAATTGCAAAGACCATTATGAGCACTTTAGTTAAAACGCCACTCCAGTACTCCATCGCAAGTCCACGATTAGACGCACTGAATACACACACGGTGAGCCAGACAAACCATAAAAAGAACACAAGGTGACTTGTTTGCCAGTGAGGCTTAAGTTTTTGAGAAATGAAAAGGTGCCAAACAATACCAAGCAACGATGCAAGTGCTAGCAGCTTTGGTATTTTAAAAGGCATTAATATTGGAAATGCCTCATGGAGTCTAAAGTAACTAAACAGGATGAATAATATAATAAATGCAACACTGACTTTTACCGCAGTGAAGGCAGCGAATGGCAGAAGCAACAAAGCAAATACAGCAATTGGCCCTACCGTTGCGTATGTCACTGCTACAGCAAAAGTAATTAAAATGCCATTAATTAAAAGCGTGTTTTGTTTATAGTAATTGAGCATAATCATGCCCCTTAACTAGCTTTTTAATGGCAGGTAAAAATAGTGACTTATATTGGAAGGCTAATCCGGTAATGTAAAAGACAAGAATAAGCCCTTTAGCTGTTAGTGAACTTTCAAATTGCAGTGTTACAAAGGTTATTGATACTAATGCAATCCAACTTGGGATAACAGCAAAAAAATCTAGCTGCAAAGGCTCAAGATGTTGACTCAAAATGTAAAAACACACTAATTTAAAGCTTTGCATGATAGCTAAAGCGGCTATGACGCCTTCAACTGCAAAACGTGGCACCAAGAAATACAGTAAAGTTAACCCTAAACATGCAGTTAGCAAATTAACAACAGATACATACACACCATTTTTATGCATGTAACAACCAATATTTAAAATGTCACTGTGATGTCTGATAGCAACAACTAATATTAGCAACACGAGCCATTCGTCATGCCCATGATAGTGAGCTGGTAATACAAAATTAAGTAATAAAGGCGCAATAATGGCCATTATAACGCACAATACAAGACCCGTATTCAGAGACAAAATAGCATACTGTTGATACTGTAATTTGTTTGTTTTGATAAGGTTAAAGCGTTTAGCAAACCACCATAGTCTAATTGGCTCAAAGGTGAATGAGGTTATAATTGCAAACTGAGCCGCGACATAATAATTAGCTAACAATTTTTCATCGAAGTAAGCAACAATGAACCAATTTTCTGCACCATTACCTGCATAAACAAACAACCCCGATGAAATTATAGAAAGTAAAAACACACCCTGAGATTTTTTGATTCGCCAACTAAACTCTGCGTAGCTAACTTTTATTGCATCAGCAATATCATGAACAGTGAAAGCTAAAATAATTAGGGTGCACACAACTCCTGAAATCATCACGCCGGTGATATTATAGCCAAGCACTAATAAAGTAATTGTTAAACAGGTTTGAATTAGTGCATGAGAAACGCTGTAAAAACAATACTTTTGCGCATGATCAAATAGTCGATAATAGGTATAAGGAATACTTAATATGGCTGCTAGCGCAAGATTTATTATTAATAACTTGAGATCTATCAGCTTGATATTGGCGGGTAATGCTTTGATGATATCTTCTGAAAAAACAAATCCAAAAAGAATGAACATTAGACAGAACAATAGAATTAAGATTAAAGCGTCACGGAACAATGCCATTTTTTCTTTAAAAGAATCATATTGTTGCTTTAGCAATAACTCAGGTAACCCTAATGAAACGACCAGAGAACATAATGCAGTCAGTGTTACTAGGAAGTTTAATTGACCAAACTCCTGTTGTTCTAAAAGGCGAGTTGTAATGGGTAAAAGTATAAAACCCATTCCTTTTACCGCAAAAATTGCACATGCAAAGTAGCCTATTTGCTTTAAGTTACTCATGGTCGTTCCTTATAAAGATTCAACCCATTGTGATAACCGTTCTGCCTGTTTTATTGCGTTATAGTTTAGATTTACATGTTGTTTAGCATTTTGACCTAGCATATAACGCTGATGAGGAGAGAGTTGGTGGAATTTAAATAGCATTTTACTGATAGCAGAAATGCTCCCAGGCATGCATTTCATTCCAACTTGGGGTGTGACAATTTCGTTTGCCCCCATTAAGGTGGTGGTGAGTACAGGTAAACCAGAGGCCATAGCTTCTTTTAACACTAACGGGCCTGTATCCCTATCACCGTTTTCTGCAATACAAAATGGTGCGATAAGAGCTGAATAGTAAATTAGGTTTTCGCTGACCCAATCATGTGGTTTTTCACCTAAAAACCGGACAGACTTTCTAATTCCTAACTCTTCAGCCATAAAGATTAAATCGTTCAACATAGGGCCATCACCAACAATATCAACAGTGATCCCAAGCTCTTTCGGAATTTGCCTCAAAGCAGGTAATAAAAACTGCAAACCTTTTTTTTCGACTAACCGCCCTATAAAAATTAGCCTGACGGACTCATTAAGTGATGTGGGGCTATGATTAAATTGACTGGTATCGATACCACAATGCAGTAACTTAACGTTACTGTCAGAAAAGCGCTTAAATTGCATAGCCATTTCTTCACAGACAGCTATCGAAAAATCACAAAATGCGAGTTTAGGTTTTAGATCAGCACTGTTTACATAAACATCATGTCCGTGGCCAATTGATGATACTGTTATATCAGCAAGTTTCGCTGCGACAATGCCATAAGCAAGTGGCCCATGCATAAAATGACAATGTAGATGATCAATCTTTGCCGCTTTTATATAACGTGCAATTTGATAACCGTACGCAAGTAATGATTGAGTTGAAATTGATTTAAATTGAGCTGCAGTGTGAGCTGCTTTTGCTAACTTATAAATATTTAGCATTGAAGGAAATATTGATTTAAACGCTGGTTTAGTGATTTTTTTCACTTCAATAGCGCTGGTTAAGTTAATCAACACACTGGTTTTTTCGAAGGTTAACACCGTCACCTTGTGCCCTGCGTTTAACAGCGCTTTTATTTCTGTTACAACAAAGGTTTCTGATGCAATCGGAAAGCTTGGGACTAATATAGCAATGTGCTTCATAAAAAAAACGCTCCTACAAAAACGGTTATAAGAGCTATGGC
Source organism: Pseudoalteromonas nanhaiensis (assembly GCF_051235485.1). Lineage (NCBI taxonomy): Bacteria > Pseudomonadati > Pseudomonadota > Gammaproteobacteria > Alteromonadales > Pseudoalteromonadaceae > Pseudoalteromonas > Pseudoalteromonas nanhaiensis. The sequence goes on from NZ_JBPNYQ010000003.1 coordinate 69,240, forward strand.
AAGTTCCATACCCGACAAAAAAGCCGCTAAATTCCCGAAATGAGATAAAAACATGCTTAGCATTTGCAAAATGCAACGCACAAAGAGAAAAGACTTAGTAATTTAACAGAAAATACAGATTTAAAGCTGGCGTCCAAATTGCGTATCCTTTAATACGTGAAGAAATGCTTTTGGAGCATATTATGAACAGCCAAGTCAGTATTATCATTCCAAACTACAACTGCTTGCAGTATTTAGATACTTGTATTAACAGCATTTATCAGCAAAAAAACGTTCAGTTCGAGATCATTATTGTCGATGATGGCTCCACTGATGGCAGTATCAACTACCTACAACGACTTGCCGCTGAAAAAAATGAAGTACGGATTTTTAGTCAACAACGAAAGGGCGTTGTTGCTGCTCGTAACCTTGCAATTACACAAGCAAAGTCAGAGTACTTAGCTTTTTTAGATGCCGATGATTATTGGTCTGCTGATAAGCTTGCTAGTCAACTTGCATTCCATCTAAAACATCCTGATTGTGTGTTAAGTTTTACTGACTATATGCATTTTAATGAACAGAACGAGGACATTATTGGTTGTTTCGACTATTGGCCTGAATTTAAATGCAATAAAGAAAGTAAAGATTTCCAATTACTTGAAAACCCAATCAGCCAAATGATCACCACCAATATTGTTGGTACATCATCAGTAATGGTTAAACGTTCAGCCATTGTTGATGTGGGTGGTTTTGACAATAAGTTAAGTAGCGCTACCGATTTAGATTGCTGGTTAAAATTAGCTAAACGAGGTTATGTTGCCTACTCAACACAGTGTGCAATGCACTATTTAATGCGCGCCAATTCTATTACAGCAAATAGAGAAAACCGTTTAGCGGCCATGGTCGAAATAATTAATCGTAACCAATCTGTTGTATCAAACAATGAACTTAAAAGAATCAAAGCGAGATTAAGTGAATGCTATGGTGAATTTTATAGGGAGCTTGGTTACTACTCAAAGGCATTAGCCTACTCTTACAAAGCGTTTTGGTTATTTCCACATAAACGAAATTTTAAACATGTTTTGTATGATTTAAGGCATTTACTTGGGGCTCAATCATGAAAACAACCATTGTAATCATTGATGATGATGAAGCTATATTACGTGCCCTATCGCGTTTACTATCACAAGACCATGTTGTTGTATGCTTTAGTGACCCATGTGCAGCGATCAAATATACAAAATTAAATAATGTAAACTTAGTTATATGTGATTTACTAATGCCAACGTTAAACGGTTTAACTGTACTTAAAGAAATTCGCCAGATCCAACCACATTGCTCGCGAATGCTACTTACAGGTTATGCTGAGTTAGAAGCAACTAAGCATGCGATATATAAAAACATTGCCAATATCATCACAGCAAAGCCATGGGATAATTTTGAGTTAACGATGGTAATCAATCTTTTGATAGAAAATAGCTTTCTACGCGCTAATCAATATGTCGAAAAAGAAAGTTGATAGCTTAGTAAATGGTGATCACTACCTTTGATGACTTGCGTGTGTACTCCAGAAAGTCGCGTTCCTTGGCTTACAATACAATTATCAATTGGTAAACCCGCTAACGAAATAGCCAATTTATTTTCAACAGCATACCAACTTGCATAGTTACGACCTTGCTGAGAACAACTGTTGTTATGATTTAAAAAATAACGTGACCAAGGCACAGTATTAAAATCCCCGGCTATAAACCAATGCCCTTTTAATTGAAGCATTTGTTGATCAACTTTCGATAAAAGATAATTTCTTTGCTCCCATAAAAGCTGATTTCTGGGTGATGGCGGATGCAGTAAAATTGTACTCACGACTGTATCTTTGAACAAAAAGTTAAGTTGTACAAAACCTAGTTTTGGGTTATCTAAATACTTAATTTGTTTCTGGATAATTGGATGTTTTGAGATAACAATAATTCCAAATGGCGCCCCTTCAACTTCAGCATAGCCAAATAAATGATAACGTCCTTTAAGTTCACTAAGTAGGTGACGCTGTGTATCATTAAATTCAAACAAAATGAGTATATCGTTGTCGCTATTAACTAGCTGAGTATTAATTATGTCGGTTAAGTATGGATTACTATAATGGACGTTTGCTTGCGCTATTTTTATATCACCTGGTTGAGAGTCAACTTGATTAAAATAATTGTAATGATGAAAGATCAGTACCGTACTAAACACCACGCACACAGCGCCCAATTTCTTAGCCTTATGAACACAAGCCATTGCAAACAGCAAGCTAAACGCAAGCAATTGCCCTCTTAATGAGGCGATAAGATCAAACCAATAGTTATCAACTTGGTTAAAAGCCAATATAAGTATGCAACTGTATAAAGTAAAAAGTATGAAATTCATCGATTCCCCCTTGCTGAATTTATAGTTGCATAATTCATTCCTTGCTGAGCTTTTATTCACCCCAAATATTGTATGATGTGTTCCTTATTATATAAATAATAAGTACCCATAGGTACTTATTACATTAAAAATATTTGTCGATTAATTAATCGAAACCGTTGATCATTTTTTCGCAAACAACCGGTGTTGGTCTATGGTTATCATCAACAGCTACAAACGTAAAGCTGCCAGAAATAGCCAAGTGCTTATCATCTTTATGCATTCTTTCTAAGAAAATCTCAACGTCTACTTTAAGGCTGGTATTACCTACATGTACAACTTTTGAAATAAGCTCAGCAAATGTTCCAGCAGGAATAGCTTCTTTAAAGTCCACACGGTCAGACGAAATCGTTACAAGTGGCTTTCTACAAAAACGCGTAGCAGCAATAAAAGCCACTTCATCCATCCAAGCAAGTGCATCACCACCAAATAAAGTATTATGGTGATTAGTACGGCCAGGAAAAACAGTTTTTGTTACTGATGTTGTTGAATCAGCAATACGCTTTGCAATAATAGCGTCACGATCGATTTGTTGTGTCATAGTCTCTACTTTTCATTAGCTAATGTGTCTTGCATCATTAGCGCAGGGTCAAGGCGTTCATTCTTCCAATTAAAACGCCAGTCTAAATGAGGGCCAGTTACGCGACCAGTCGCGCCAATTTCAGCAATTTTATCACCACGCTTAATTTCATCCCCTATTTTGACATCTAATTTACTTAAATGAATGTAAGTAGAGGTAACGCCATGGCCATGATCAAGAATTAACGTGCCACCTGAGTAATATAAATCTGCATCAGCAAATACCACAGTGCCACTTACAGGCGCATACACTGGAGTGCCTGTTTTATTTGCAATGTCTAAACCAAAATGCGGTCTGCGTGGCTCACCATTAAAGTATCGCTGGCTACCATAAACACCTGAGATACGCCCAGTTGCAGGTTTATAAACTGGGTCTAAAAAGTATCTTAAGTCAGAATCAACTTGCCTAGCTTTACGCACAGCAACAGCTTCACGGCTAATACGCTCAGACACTTCTTTAGGTGGCGAAACATATTTTTTTGCAACACCAGTTATTTTATCAATTTTATAGTTACGCTTGGTGATTGTAATTGCTTGCTCGTGGCTCACACCATTACTATCAACCCAAGAAAGATTGTGATTTGTCTCAGCATCACGACCAAAACCAAATACAAACTCACCATTTTCAGAAAGCTTAAGTTTCTCGCCATTAAAACTAACGCTTTTAGCACCTTCAATTTGGCCTGTTACTAAACCGCCTTGGGTTAGATGTCCTTTTAATTCAACAGCACTTGCAGTAAGTGAGAACAGCCCTGCAAACGCTGCTACTAGTAATCCTTTACGCATAACTGATTGACCCTTTGCCAACACCTTCATAAGCAGTAATTTTTACCTCTGATTCAGGGTATTGGTTTTTAACTTGAGAACTTAAGTAGTCTGCAATGCATTCAACAGTGGTATCGCAAGGTAAAATGTCGCAGCGAGACTTATCAATTGCCATTTCAAAATAGCCTTGCTGTGATGTATACGCAAAACACACATCGTTGTCTTGTGCAGTTACATGTTTAAGGTCTGCTTTGTTAATTTCATCTTCAGTTGTTGCTAGATAAATGTCTTCCCATTTATCTGCCCACTCTTTTTGTAAGCGTGGCATAGCCATACCATCAAGGCTAATGCCAATTTGCGAACGATGACCATGAATAATACGCTGGCAATTACCATCATGCTTTTTAAGGCCATGGCTGTAATGATAGTAAAAGCTTTGGCTATGTTCTGGGTATAAACTGATTTCGATCTTTTCGATGTTACTAGGTAGCTCAGGCATTATCGTTTTAATCAAAAACTCAGTTACTGATTTTTCGTCAACAACATCCGCATCAATTAAGCAAAATGCTTGGTTAGGAGCACTCATAGCTAAGTGATAATTATCACCAAAATGGCAATCTAGCACGCTATGCTCAGCATGCTGTGTTAGTGAACCGTTTAATTTGGCAGGCACTGCAAGTTTGTGGTCGATACAGTTATCAATAATGCCCTTGATTTGCTTTTTAACTAAGCCAAAATCAAGAACCATCGACTCATCATTTAATTGGCCATGCAGAGTTAAATCCACAATCCAGCTCTCGCCAACTGCGCCGCGTTTATTACACAAGTAAGAAAAATCAATCACTGTCAGTGAGTTTACAAAAAGGATCATAAATTTCCTTTAGACTGGTTAAAGAATCACAGCAATTATAATGATTTTTACTTCACAATGCGCGGTTTTATCTCCCTTTATCGGCTACAGTTTAATTAAATGGTCATAAAACAAGCGAAAAATAGCAAATAATTAACTGCTCCGAGTTGTTTAGCGTACAAGTGTACGCTAAAGTACGTGGCAATTTCTAAGCGATGAATGAGAGTTATGGAACCTAAAAACAGCTATACAAAAGAAGAATTGGTCCTTTGTGGTCAAGGTGAAATGTTCGGTGAAGGCAATTGTCGTTTACCAAGTGACAACATGCTAATGATGGACCGCATTATCTCTATCACTGCTGACGGTGGTGAGCACGGTAAAGGTCAAATTGTTGCAGAACTAGATATCAACCCAGATCTTTGGTTCTTCGACTGTCACTTTAAAGGTGACCCTGTAATGCCAGGTTGTCTTGGCCTTGATGCTATGTGGCAATTAGTTGGTTTCTTCCTTGGTTGGTCTGGTGGTCCAGGTCTTGGTCGTGCACTTGGTGTAGGTGAAGTTAAATTCACAGGTCAAATCTTACCAACTGCTAAAAAAGTAACTTATCGATTAGACATGAAGCGTGTAATTAAGCGTAAATTATTCATGGGTATGGCAGATGGTACTGTTGAAGTAGATGGCCGTGTTATCTATGAAGCAAAAGATCTTAAAGTAGGTCTTTTCCAAGATACATCTGCGTTTTAATCTTTAATTAAAGATACAAAAAAGCCCCTAAATGGGGCTTTTTTGCGTAAATAAGGTGCCTATATTAAGTTTTAAACATATTGCGGTTTTCAATGGCTTCTCGCCAGCCACCTAACCATTCAGATTTAGGATCGACTTGTTGATAAGGGCATTGTTCTTTAGAACGGCCTGCCAAGCCTGCTTTATAACCTTGAGAATGAGCTCTTTCTAAACGATCTCTTTTCTGTCTCTTCATAGGTAATATCCTCACCTTTTTATATTTATAGATATGTAGCGAAATTGACATCTACATTTAATGAATAGTTAATAAAACTGTTAAATTCAAATAGCAAAAAGCAATTAAATAAATTGACAATAACTAACGTGCTGATGCTCAAATGAATTAACATTTAAAATTACTAAGTGGTCGTACCTCTTTAACTAAAACCATCTATTAATACACTTAAATTCAGCTAAAAACGATACAGCTCTTTTTAGCTTCAGTATTTGTGACCAACATCATTTGCGCAAAGTTCCCAATTTAATTGTAATCATGACAAATTTATGATGATTACAATTTAAGCAATATAGTTCTTGCATATTAAAAACCAATCGGTCTAATATGGTTGGCATGGAAACAAATAACTCTGTGCCAAGCCGTCGTGGCAGGCCACCAAAAATAGCACGTTCAAATGCAGATACTCGTGCCCTATTAATTAATACCGGGTTAGCTGTATTAACCGAAAAAGGCTTTAGTGCAACCGGCATTGATTTAATCTTAAAATCAGCTCAGGTACCTAAGGGCTCTTTTTATCATTATTTCAAAAGTAAGAATGATTTTGGCCTAGCTCTAATTGATGCTTATGACAGCTATTTTCAGGCCAAGTTAAAGCGCCATTTAACAAATAGTGCAACTACCCCTCTTGAGAGGATTGTGCTGTTTGCCAATGACGCCAAACAAGGCATGGCAAAATTTGAGTTTAAGCGCGGCTGCTTAATTGGCAATTTAAACCAAGAGCTCAGCTATCTTGATGTGCCAATGATTGATCGTATTAAACAGGCTTACACCAGCTGGCAAGCTTTAACTGAGCAGTGCTTAATCGATGCCAAGCAGCAAAAACAAATACCTCAAGTTTCAGATTGTAAAATGCTTGCTGAGTTTTTCTGGATTGGCTGGGAAGGCGCAGTAATGCGCTCTAAACTTGATAAATCAAGTGAACCACTTACCCTTTATACAGCACAATTTTTACGATTAATTTTATAAAGCCGTTTTAATGCGGTTTTATTTTAACCATTAAAAGACGATCGGTCTAAAAGGAGTCACCATGACAACATCAGTAAAATCGGTAGTTATTAATAAAGATGATCAAAGCTATCGAGCCGAATACTCAGACTTTCCTGTAGAGAGCATCCACCAGCATGATGTAAATATTGATGTTGACTACAGCACGTTAAATTACAAAGATGCCTTAGCAATCACAGGTAAAGGGCCAGTGGTAAGAACATTTCCTATGATCCCCGGGATTGACCTTGCAGGCACAGTGACAGAGTCTAAAAGCGATGAATTTAAAGTTGGCGATAAAGTACTGCTAAATGGCTTTGGTGTTGGGGAAAAATACCTAGGTGGCCTAAGTGAAAAGGCGTCTATGAGTGCTGATTGGCTCATCCCCCTACCCACTAATTTAACACCAAAACAGGCAATGCAAATTGGCACTGCGGGTTATACCGCAATGCTAAGTATTATTGCATTAGAAAAACAAGGTATCACGCCCCAAAGTGGTGAAATACTTGTTACCGGTGCCAATGGTGGCGTGGGTAGTTTTGCTATCTACTTATTAAATAAACTTGGCTTTGATGTGGTTGCAACAACTGGCCGTATAAATGAAGCACAGCACCTTGAAAAATTAGGCGCAAAACGCGTTTTACCACGCGAAGAATTCTCAGCACCAGGGAAACCACTCGCTAAAGAGCAATTCGCTGGCGCAATTGATTCTGTGGGTAGCCACACCCTTGCAAATGTGTGTGCATCGATTAAATACGGTGGTGTTGTAACAGCGTGTGGGTTAGCACAAGGCATGGACTTTCCAGCAACGGTAGCGCCGTTTATCCTTCGTGGCATTAGTCTAATGGGTATAGATAGTGTAATGCGCCCTAAAGCTGATCGAATTGAAGCATGGCAACGTCTTAGTGATTTAGTTGAAACTCAGTACCTCGACACCATTTCGCAAGAAATACCGCTATCTAAAGCCATAGAAAATGCAGAAGCGTTATTAAAAGGTCAAATTCGCGGCCGCGTTGTGGTTAATTGCAAAGAATAAGCTCGAATATAAACATTCTTAGCAAGTTAGCTATAAAACTAGGGTAAAGGCAATTATACTTACCCTAGTTTTGTAATACCGGACAGTCTAATGAGTAATAAAGAAATTTTCAGCAATAACCCACTGCAAGGTGTAGGTATCGAGCAAGTAGTGACAGAGCTTGTCGAGCAATATGGCTGGGAATTGCTCCACGCCTACATGCGTTTAAACTGCTTTAAAAATAATCCAGATGTTAAATCTGCGGTTAAGTTTTTACGTAAAACACAATGGGCACAAGAAAAAGTCGAGAACTTTTATTTGTATCGTCTTAAAAACTTACCACGCCCAGATGATGTAAACTATGAATTACCACCTCGAGATCGCGTGATCCCTGCTGATCAAAAACCAGGTGAACCGTGTGAGTTAAGTTTTACCGACGCTAAACGCATTCACGCAAAAAAAGAAGCCAAGCAACAAGCACGAACCCGTAAACAACGTTCAAGTGCGAGTAATCCTTGGGGCAACTAATCAACAATTGCTAGTTACAAGCTGTCAATTTATAAGAGCCGCCTGTTGAGGCGGTTTTTTATGTGAGTTAGCAAGTTAATATCTTCACAACCAGTCAAACTGGTCAATATTATTTTTTATTAATTTAAGGGTAACGTGGTTATGTTAGACTGAGTGCATCATCATTAATGTCATTTAAAAAGGATGTATATGTCTAACTACAACGAATCACCTGAACAAATCGCAAACGCAACGCAAGATTTTGTGATGCAACAAACTATGTTGCGTATTAAAGATCCAAAGCCTTCTTTAGATTTCTACCAAAACGTTTTAGGCATGAAGTTACTGGGTAAATATGATTTTCCTACAATGGAGTTTACGCTGTACTTTTTAGGTTATGAGCAAGAAATGCCAAAAGGCACCGATAAAGAAAAAGCACAGTGGGTGTTTCGCCGCCCTGCTCTTATCGAGCTTACACATAATTGGGGCACAGAAAACGACGATAGCTTTGCTGGTTACCATAGTGGTAATGATGAACCAAAAGGCTTTGGTCATATCGGTATTAGCGTGCCAGACGTGTACGCAGCAAGCGAACGTTTTGCAAAATACGATGTTGAGTTTGTAAAAAAACCAGACGATGGCTCGATGAAAGGCCTAGCCTTTATTAAAGACCCTGATGGGTATTGGATTGAAATACTCTCAGCTGAAGGGATCACTGAGATAATTGAAGAGCATAAGTAAAAGCCAATTACCCACAAACCTGCTATTTAGCAGGTTTTTATTTCATAAATTAGAAATATTAGAATCTAATTTCTAAAAATTAGAAAAACCACTACTTTCATCATCACTTGATACTGTAACTGAAAGCTCATCATCTATACTTTCAAAAACTAAAAAGTTAATTGGCTTACAGCAAACCTGACAATCTTCAATATATTGCTGATTTACGTCTGCTGGATCCAATAAGATTTCTATTTGCTCACCACAATACGGACAAGTAATCTTTTTCTCTGTTAATTGATTCATCAGCCAGACTCCTTACTATTGAGATCTCTTTTAGTGACTTTGTTTAAATACATTCAACATGTAACTATTAAGATTCATCAAAATGCTCAAAACACTTAGGAAGATATCCCCAAATTCTTATTGTTGTTTTACCCTTTTCGTAAGATAAACCTATCTTATCTAAAAGCTCAGTTAAGCTTTCAGAGTGATCAAACTCTTTTATAGAGTGATTCCTTCTGACATCTACTATTTCTTCAATAAAGTATAAATCTAACCACTGAACACCAATAAAAGGAAATGGTAAATGATAGCACCACTCACTATCCCATTCTGATATATGCCCAGTTACCCATTTCGAACGAAAAGGAGGTTGCCAATTTTTCCATTCTCGCACTTCACAAATGAGCTCATTCCACTTTGTATTGTTTGCAGCTCCTACAAGATTCCGCATTTTAATAAATCTTAATGCATCAATTTTATCTTTCTCACTAGCTAAAGCATCAGCCATAGGCAAAAGGCTCATATGTCTAACACTCTTTTGGGATCTCGCGGATAAAACTCATCGGGCTGTCTGGTGCATAAATCAAATTCACGGGTATTTTTGTAAGGTAGCTTCATAAAGCCTGCCACACCTACATCTGTGATACTAACCGCGTATTGCATAAGCTTACTTAATAAACGTTTAAATTCAGGTTCTTTACTGGCATCAAGCAGACGATAGTAATGGTGTATTTTCATCCTATCAGGTAAGGCTTCGAAAATGATACAGCCCGTGTGGTGTATTTGGTTAAGCTCAAATACGCACTTTATGACCTTTTTCGGGAGCTGTAATTGCTCATCTGGGTCTTTACCATCTTCAAAGTAAGAATGCGGTCTGGTTACGTCTGAGGCTTGTACATCCATTACTTCGTAATCAAGCTCAGGTAAATGTTCAAATTTAAACGCACCGGTGCCATCACGCTCTAGCTGAATGGTCTTACGCGCATCAAACAAACAACATTTAAAGAGACCTTTTTGTTCAATCCCTTGTGCTAACATCACCGTGTTGTTAATCGCATCGGTAAACGCAGTGCCGAGTGTTTCATCATGCAGGATAAGTGATGATTCAACAAACATTGAGTTTTCTTTCCAATGAAAACTTAAACCCCCTACTACCGGATATTTTGCTAATCGGCTAATAGAGGCCAAAAATGCTTTTTCGGTGTCGCCGGTATCAAATAAAAACTCTTTGTAGTATCTATCGAGCTGAGCATCGTTTACATCAAGTAATTGTTGATTATGGTCGGCTTGTCTTAAAAATTGCTTTCGAGAACTGTAAACCACTGTATCTGGGTGCTCATCAAACTCACTAAACCAATAAGGGATATAAGGTCGAATGACTTTACGAGGCAGTTCAGGTAGGTACGCTTTAGCCATTGTAGGCATGTTACGCATAAAATAATCACCTGCGCCATCTCGGGTTGCCTTATCTTTTGAAAGCATGCCGTCAATGACTCGGGCAAGCTCCATAGGTAAATTTAAGCTTGTAGCCGGAATAACCGCTGCACCAAATCGGCAAGATTGTGCAGAGGCTAATGCATAAAGAGTTGATGCAACACCTTGTTCATCAAAACGTGGCGATGACTGCCCACCTGACATTTGCTCATCACCAATAAAATACACATCACCCATGCGTGCATTGGTTGTGCTTATATCAGCAGACATAAGATCCATAAAGTTACTAGCAACCGGATTACCTTCAGCGTCTATTTGTGCATAAACAGAGCTGCCCCAGTCTACCAATGACAACTTATTAGTTTGTTCATCATAAACAATGTTAGAGGGTTTAATATCACCATGCACAATTGGCTGTGGGCTTAAGCCATTTTTGTGTTCGCGTAAATCTACCAGCACATTACGTAACCTAAGAGCCAGCGCCATAACTTTTGCTGCGCTGAAACGCCCCTGTTTGATAGAGATTTTTTCTAAGTCTTCACCTAGAGCGCGCTCCATCATTAAGATGCCTTGCTTTTTAATACGCTCAAAGGCATAAAATTTTGGCACGAGTGGGTTTTTAACTTGCGAGAGCATGTAGGCTTCGTCTTCTAAGCGGTCACGTACACTTTGCGCTAGGGTTATCCGTGAAAACTTAAATACCCAAGGTAACTCTTCATCATCAACACCAGCAAAAACAAATCCAAACGCACCAGAACCAATTAATTCAACGTCACTGTAACCAAGCAAGGTAAGTTGTTTAATACAAATGTTAAGCCATTGACGGTGCTTTTTAGCATCATGGTGAGACAGCAAATAAACAGACTGTTCTTCATTGATATAAAAATTGCGGATTTGTTTGGGATTCACTGCATCTCTCAAAGTTAAGCGGCATTTAACCGCTTAATTATTGAATGCTGGGCAGTTAATTACAAGGCTTTTGCTCTTCGATGATCCAGCCTTGATTTTTAAAAACTATTTCTGAAAAAATTAAAATGGCACCAGCAAGTAAAATTAGCTCGTTAAGTGATATTACTTCTGCCATAAATACCCATCCCAAAATAAAAAATGCCAATATATCGAGATACCTGAAATACCAGGCTACTTTGCGTGTTTTACCGTAGGTTAGTTGGAAGCGTTGTACTAATTCACCTTCACACTCTAACGATAAAACTGCTGAGAACTTAAAGAAGGGCCTAACACGTAAAGACAACTGGCAGGCTTTACCATCAATATTAAATTCATGAACAGATTTTGTTTTAAAGTTACGTGATTCTGCTATTAATTCACCGTCTACTTTCAGAACTTCTTTTCCAGAATAAGCCGAACCCCAGTATTCAATTAAATGTTCACCCAGTTTGAAGTTAGCTTTAATTCCTTTGCTCATTGAGACTGTAATGCCATCAGTGTTCATAAAAAATCTCCTTATCATTATGAATTTAAATTACGTTAAAAATAAAAAAACGGCAAGCTAGGCTTACCGTTTTGGTTCTTTCAATGGGTAAAGGGTTACCATTTAAAACTAAAGGCGGATACCGCCATCAATTTCAACAACACGACCTGTAAAGAAGTCATTCTCTACAATGTATTGTGCTGTTTGGGCAATTTCTTCTGCTTCACCAAAACGACCCACTGGCGTTACCGCCATCATGCGTTGTTTTGCTTCTGGTTTCATTGCATCTGTCATCGCGGTACGAATAACACCTGGTGCGATTGCACCAACACGGATACCAAAACGACCTAATTCTTTCGCCCAACCCGTTGTCATCGCAACAACACCGGCTTTAGACGCTGCATAGTTTGTTTGGCCAATGTTACCAGCACGGGCAACACTCGACATATTAACAATAACGCCGCCTTTGCCAGACTCAATCATGTGGCTCGCAGCTTCGCGGCCTGCTAAGAATACACCAGTTAGGTTCACATCAATCACAGATTGAAATTGAGCTAACGACATTTTATCTACCACTTTGCCTTCTTTTGCTTTGATAAACATACCATCGCGTAAGATACCTGCGTTATTAATTAACACGCCGATATGGCCAAAGTCTTTGTTAATCGTGTTGAACGTTGCTACCACAGCGTCTTCATCTGTGACATTAGCAGCATACGCCATGACTTTTGTGCCATGCTTGGCAAGCGCTGATATTGCAGTATCAAGTACGTCTTGTTGCATATCGATAAGGGCGATGTTCGCGCCAAGCGATGCAAATTTCTCGGCCATCGCAAAGCCTAAACCTTGCGCACCACCGGTAATTACGATGTTGTTGTTTTTAATTTCCACAACAATCTCCTACTTCGAGAATAATTTAAAAATAGCGCTAAAATCATCACTACCCGCACCTTGATGCTGAAGCATAGTGTATAGATTCTTCGCCATTGACCCCATTGGGGTAGATGAATTACTTTGCTGAGCCGCTTCCATAGCAAGACCTAAGTCTTTCGCCATTAAATCAACCATAAAGCCCGGTTTATAATCATTACTTGCTGGTGCTGTTTCCATTACACCAGGGCATGGGTTGTAAAGCTCAAGTGTCCAGTTACGACCAGAGCTTGCAGTCATTATGTCACTTAACACTTTTGGGTCGAGCCCATTGTTGATACCCATTTGTAGCGCTTCGCTTGTACCAACCATTAAAATGCTCAGCAACATGTTGTTGCAGATTTTTGCGACTTGGCCTGCACCAATCTCACCAGCATGAAAGATGTTTTTACCCATATCTGCTAGAGCCAGTTTGGCTTTTTCAAAGTGGCTTTGCTCACCACCGACGATAAAGGTTAAAGTGCCCGCTGTTGCACCAGCAACACCACCTGATACCGGCGCATCAACAAAATCAATACCTTTTTGAGCAAGCTCGCTACCCACTTGACGTGCTGATTCTGCATCAATGGTTGAGCAATCAATCACTAAGGTTTTGCTATCAAGTAAGTTAATAAGACCCGTTTCACCTAAGTAAAGCGATTTAACGTGTTTGCTTGCCGGTAGCATACTGATAAAAATATCAGCACCAATTGCACATTCAGCCGCATCGTTTGCAGCAATTGCACCTTTATCGGCAAGCTCATTAACCGCTGCTTTATTTAAGTCAAACACGCGAACTGTATGACCTGCATTGACAAGGTTTGCCGCCATTGGGCCACCCATGTTGCCTAAACCAATAAATCCTATTGTTAATTTAGCCATTTGTTTACCCCTTGGACTTAAGATGACGTTAATGAGTTAAGTGGATGAGATTGCTCATCCCAGCGTGCTGTAAAGAAGCTATCTACAACTGCTTCGTCGATATCGCTAAGCGATTTAAACTGCCAGTTTGGTGCACCGTCTTTGTCGATTAGTAGCGCACGAACGCCTTCTTGGAACTCACCTACTTCGCCACAGCGTACTGACATACCCAGCTCCATTTTAAAGCACTGTGCTAACGTCATCTCTTTTGAATTAGCTAATTGACGTTCAACCAGCGCACAACTAAGCGGACAACCATGCGCTAATGACTTTTGCGCACGGGTAAGCCATTTATCTTCGGTTTCTAAGCTTTGGATGTAGTCAACTTTGCCCTGCAGTGAGTCAAATTCAGCCAGCTTTTGAATAACCTCAAGGTTATCTTTTACGTTACCTTTAGGGACACGACCTGAAATATTATCAATAGAGATTAGAATGTTAGTCAGCTTTTCGTGATTTAATGAGGCTGTTTTTCCCCACTTTTCAGCTGTGATAGCCGTTAAAATAGCGTCATATTTATCTGCTGTTGCATAGTGATCAGCAAGATTAACAAACAATGCATCTTCAGCATTGATAGACGCAGCAGTTAACCCTAAAAATAAACCGACTTGCTCAGGCATTTTATGTAAGAAATAACTACCGCCAACATCTGGGTATAAACCAATGGTTAGCTCAGGCATTGCGATACGCGATGTTTCGGTTACCACACGGTGACTTGCCCCAGCCATTAAGCCAAGGCCACCACCCATAACAATGCCATTACCCCAAAGTAATATTGGCTTTTCATAGCAGTGAATTAGGTAGTCTAATTTGTACTCATGGGTAAAAAAGTCTTCAATGTAGTTAGCAGGCTCACCTGTGCTCATTGCTTTATGCAGGCTTACTACATCGCCACCGGCACAAAATGCTTTTTCGCCAGCCCCTTTTAGAACGACCATAGCAACGGCGTCATCGTCAGCCCATTTTCTAAGCTGAGGCTCTAGCAATTGGATCATGTCGTAATTTAAAGCGTTTAAAGACTTCGGCGCATTGAGTGTCGCAATTGCAATGAGGCCGCTCTCGGCCTCTGCAGTTTCAAACACCACAGGCGCATCTTGATGATTTAGTAGTGTTACGTTAGTCATTAGCCATTTACCCAATTTGCTTTACGCTTTTCTAAGAATGCATTCACGCCTTCTTTTTGGTCTTGCGTATCAAATAATTGTACAAATAACTCACGCTCTAGTGGCAATGCATGAGCCATAGGTTGTGTGCGACCTTTTTGAATAAGCTCTTTACATGCAGTCACAGCAACCGGGCTTTGTTCGCCAACTTGGTTAGCAAGTTTCATTGCCGCAGCTAAGCTTTCGCCAGTGCCAACCACTTCTTCAACAAGGCCAATTTCACGTGCTTTGTCTGCTTTTAAGCGTTCACCACATAAAATCATGCGTTTTGCCCAGCCTTCACCAACAAGCCATGCAAGGTTTTGCGTACCACCAGCACAAGGCAGCAAGCCAACTTTCGCTTCAGGAAGTGCCATTTGAGCTTGCTCTTCAGCAATACGAATATCACAAGCAAGAGCCACTTCCAGACCACCGCCCATGGCATAACCGTTAATTGCCGCGATTGATACACCACGGAAATTTGTTAATGCTTCAAATGCATCACCAAACACTTTAGACATAGTGGCTGCAACGCCTTTATCACCACTAGCAAACACGTTTAAATCGGCACCTGCACTAAAGAACTTTTCACCTTGCCCTGTGATCACTAATGCATAGACATTTTTGTTAGCATTTAGCTCAGTTACAGTGTCTTTAAGCGCGGTTAATGTATCTTGTGTCCAGGTATTCGCTGGCGGGTTATTCATGGTTAAAACCGCTACATTACCTTCAATATTTAAATCAATCGATGGATTAGACATAGGTTGCTCCTTATAGAATGTCGCCAGCTGACTCAGCTAAGATACGACGTGCGATAATCACACGCATGATTTCGTTTGTGCCTTCAAGAATTTGATGCACACGGACGTCTCTGAAATGGCGCTCTAATGGGTATTCTTTGATGTAACCGTAACCACCGTAAATTTGTAGTGCGTCGTCACAGACTTTAAAGCCAACATCTGTAGCAAAACGTTTTGCCATTGCACAGTAAGTGGTTTTTTCACTGTCACCCGTATCAAGTTTAAATGCGGCTAAGCGCACCATTTGACGAGCGGCAACAAGCTCGGTGTTCATATCGGCAATCTTAAATTGCAGTGCTTGGAAAGCAGCTAATGGCTTACCAAACTGCTCACGTTCTTTTAAGTATTCGCGTGCAGTATTAAGAGCTGCTTGAGCTGTACCTATTGAACAAGTTGCAATGTTAATACGACCACCGTCTAAGCCTTGCATTGCAAACTTAAAGCCTTCACCTTCTTGGCCTAGTAAGTTAGCCGCAGGAATTCTGACACCTTCAAAGCTAATTAAACGTGTTGGCTGTGCATTCCAGCCCATTTTTTCTTCAGCTTTACCGTATTCAATACCTGCCGCGTCAGCAGGCACAACAAATGCCGAAATACCGGCTGCGCCTTCACCACCAGTGCGCGCCATAACAACCAGTAAATCAGTTTCCCCAGCACCCGAGATAAACATTTTAGAGCCTGAGATCACATACTCATCGCCCTCTTTTACTGCTTTGGTTTTTAGTGATGCGGCATCAGAGCCAGAACCCGGCTCTGTTAAACAGTAAGAAGCAAGTAACTCACCCATTACTAATTGTTCACAGTACTGGGCTTTAACCTCATCAGTACCAAAGCTTGCAATCATCCACGTTGCCATATTATGAATGGTCAACATAGCTGTCGTTGCTGTACAACCCATGGCAAGCTGTTCGAAAATAATGCTTGAATCTAGGCGAGATAAACCTAAGCCACCCGCTTCTTCCGGGGTATATAAACCACAAAAGCCTAGCTCACCGGCTGCTTTAATGGTGTCTTTAGGGAAAATGTGTTCTTGGTCCCACTTAGCTGCATTAGGCGCAAGTTCAGACTCTGCAAACTGACGGGCGGTTTCAGCAAATGCTTGCTGATCTTCGGTTAAATTAAAGTCCATAGTAGACCTCTATTTGTTGTCTTATTCTTTAAAGAATTATTGTTGTCGTTTAAATGTGTGTTCTTTGAGCGAGCGTTTGCTCGCTCAGCAGTAAATTAATTACGGCTTATTTAAGGTTGATACTCATGTTCGGACCTGAGGCGATATCATCCTCGAACCAACGTGAAGTAATTGTTTTCGTTTCTGTGTAAAAACGAATACCTTGCTTACCATAGGTGTGTTGATCGCCGTAGAATGAGCCTTTCCAACCGGTGAAAGAGAAAAACGGAAGTGGTACAGGAATTGGCACGTTGATACCAACTTGACCTACTTCGATTTCATGTTGGAATTTACGTGCAGCAGCGCCGCTTGATGTGAATAACGAAGTACCGTTACCGTAAGGCGAGTTATTGATAAGCTCAATCGCCTCATCGAGTGTATCTACAAACATACAAGCCAGTACTGGACCAAAGATCTCTTCTTTGTATAAATCCATTTCTGTTGTTACATCAGTAAATAATGTTGGGCCAACCCAGTTGCCTTGTTCGTAGCCTTCAACAGTAAAGTCAGAGCCATCAATTAAGCACGTTGCACCTTGTTCTTTACCACTTGCGATAAGTGATAAGATACGATCTTTAGCTGCTTTTGATGTTTGTGGGCCGTAAGCCGCGTTAGCATCATCCCAAACACCAGGGCGTACGTTTTCAAAGCCTGCTTTAATTTCATCAACCCAGTCTTTTGCTTGACCAACGAATACAGCAACCGAAATACCCATACAGCGCTGACCCGCAGCACCTACAGACGCACCGACTAGGTTATTTACAACATGCGATTTACTTGCATCAGGCATAATTACCATGTGGTTTTTTGCACCCACACAAGCTTGTACGCGTTTAAGGTTTGCAGTGCCTTTTGAATAGATGTATTCACCTACACCACACGAACCAACAAATGAAATAGCGCGTACGGCTGGATCTTCTAATAAACGGTCAACTTGTGGTTTTGTACCATGAACAACTTGTAACACACCTTTTGGCGCACCCGCTTCAACAAATAGTTCAGCTAAACGCATCGGTGTTAGTGGATCTTGTTCTGATGGTTTAAGAATAAAGGTGTTACCACACACAATAGCCAGTGGGAACATCCATAATGGGATCATCGCAGGAAAGTTAAATGGCGTAATACCCGCACAAACACCCAGTGGTTGCATGTAAGAATAGGTATCGATTTTACGCGCTACGTTTTCCATTGTTTCGCCCATCATCAGTGATGGTGCATTGGCTGCTTGCTCAACAACTTCAATACCGCGCCAAACATCGCCTTTGGCATCTTCAAATGTTTTACCCAGCTCATGACAAATAATCGTCGCAAGCTCGTCATGATTTTCTTTTAGTAGTGCTGCGTATTTCATCATAATGCGCGCACGCTCAGAAATTGGCACTTCTTTCCATGTTTTAAACGTTTCTTTTGCAGAGGCAATTGCTGCATCCATTTCGGCATCCGTTGCACACGGAACTTGAGCTAACACTTCTTGGTTTGCAGGATTGATAACATCAATCAACTGCGTTGAACTTGATTGGGTAAATTCGCCGTTGATAAATAAAGGTACTTGGTGCATGAGGCACTCCTCCCCAGTGGGTATAAAGAGGCCGCAACATGATAGTTTTTAAAATACGTTGCGGCTGTGAGAGATTAAAATTCTAAAGCGATTAAATAGCTTCAACTGCCATAGCAACAGCTTCACCACCACCGATACACAGTGAGGCAACACCTTTGCTAAGACCACGATTCTTTAATGCATGAATTAAGGTAACTAAGATACGCGCGCCGCTTGCACCAATTGGGTGACCAAGTGCACAGGCACCGCCGTTTACGTTTACTTTGCTTTCATCAAGTTTTAACTCGTTAATTGCAAGCATAGTCACCATGGCAAACGCTTCGTTGATTTCCCATAAATCAACATCATTAACAGACCAACCGGCTTTTTCTAAAAGCGATTGCATCGCGCCAACTGGTGCTAAAGTAAATTCGCTTGGTGCTTGAGAATGTGTGCTGTGAGCAACAATACGGCAAAGTGGTGTTAAACCTTGTGCTTTAGCATCTGACTCACGCATTAACACAAGTGCTGCTGCACCATCAGAAATTGATGACGAGTTCGCAGCTGTAATTGTGCCGTCTTTTTTAAATGCAGGACGTAAACCTGGAATTTTATCAGGACGTGCATTGCCTGGTTGCTCATCAATCGCAACAGTCACATCACCTTTGCGTGTTGAGATAGTGTGTGCGGCGATTTCATTATCAAATGCGCCTGTTTCAATTGCGCTATTTGCTTTAGTCAGTGAGCTAAGTGCAAAGTTGTCCATTTGTTCACGACCAATTGAATATTGATCGGCAGTATCTTGTGCAAAACAACCCATTGCTTTGTTGTCGTAAGCATCTTCAAGGCCGTCACACATCATGTGATCTTTTACTTCGCCATGACCCATACGCATACCTGAACGTGCATTAGGTAACATATAAGGCGCGTTACTCATGCTTTCCATACCACCTGCAACAGCGGTGTTTATAGAGCCTGATTTAATTAAGTCATGGGCAAACATTGCAGCCTTTAAGCCAGAGCCACATACTTTGTTGATTGTTGTTGCGCCAGTGCCTTGGTTAAGGCCCGCTTTTAACATTGCTTGTCGCGCAGGTGCTTGACCAAGACCAGCTGGTAATACACAGCCCATGATCACTTCGTCAATCTTATCGGCAGATAAACCGGCTTGCTCTAAGCTACTTTTAATAGCTGTAGCACCTAAATCAGTTGCGTGTGCACCACTTAGTGCGCCCATAAAACCACCCATAGGGGTACGTTTTGCGGCAACAATAACAACGGCTTCAGTAGTCATAATTGGCTCCATGTAAGTGGTTATCATCATGTGTTCAAATCATGTGTAACCAAACAGTTAATTTGTTATAGTTTAATTTCGATTTAATTCAGCATACATAATATTTACGTTTACGCCAACGTAAATCTAAAATCAACATTTTTGCGGCCGTTAAAACTGTAAACTTATCTGTATTTTGTTGTATTAAAAATCGAACATCTGCTTACAAGGCTAGATAAATAAAGCTTTTCAACAAATCCAACCAGTTATCTTTATAAGTCTAAAGTATAACTCCCAAATCACCCTTTACCTTTACGTAAACTTCACTTATATTGGAGTTATTCGAATGAGGTAAATAAATCATGAAACAAGACAATCAAACAAACTTTGAAAGCGCAGCAGTTGAACCTGCTAGCAATGAGCAAACGTTTAGTATCAGCGAACTAGCAAAAGAATTTGATATTACCACCCGCTCTATCCGCTTTTACGAAGACCAAGGCCTAATATCACCTGAGCGCAATGGTCAAACCCGTATTTATTCAAAACGCGACAAAGTAAGACTAAAACTTATTCTACGCGGTAAACGGTTAGGTTTTACCTTGGCTGAAACGGGTCGTTTGTTTGAACTTTACGATGCTGATAAATCAAGCGCTAAACAGCTAGTGACTATGCTTGACCTTATCGCAGAAAAAAAAGCGGACCTAAGCCAACAAATGGACGACATTAAAGTTGTACTGATGGAATTGGTTACAGCAGAACGCCGCTGTCGTGAAACCCTTAATAATTTAGACGAATAACCTGACAACAATCTCGTCAACAGACTCTCACAGGAACACACATTATGAGCACTATTTCACTATACAAAGAAATGAACTTCGGACTTGGCGAAACAGCAGACATGATCCGCGATCACGTTAATAGCTTTGCCAGCCAAGAAATCGCCCCACTTGCAGAACAAACAGATTTAGACAATGCCTTCCCTAATCAACTTTGGCCACAACTTGGCGAAATGGGTTTATTAGGTATGACAGTGCCTGAAGAATTTGGCGGTGCTGGCCTTGGTTACCTTGAGCACGTAATCGCAATGGAAGAAATTAGCCGTGCAAGTGCATCGATTGGTTTAAGTTATGGTGCTCATTCAAACTTATGTGTTAACCAAATTAACCGTAATGGGTCACAAGCACAAAAAGAAAAGTACTTACCTAAGCTTATCAGCGGTGAGCACATTGGTGCCCTTGCGATGAGTGAGCCAAATGCAGGTTCTGACGTTGTATCAATGAAATTAAAAGCTGAGAAAAAAGGCGATGTGTTTGTACTTAACGGTAACAAGATGTGGATCACCAATGGTCCAGATGCCGATACCTTTGTTATCTATGCAAAAACAGATTTAAATGCCGGCCCTAAGGGCATTACAGCGTTCATCGTTGAACGTAACACGCCAGGTTTTTCTACTGCACAAAAGCTAGACAAACTTGGTATGCGTGGCTCTAACACCTGTGAATTAGTGTTCGAGAACTGCGAAGTACCAGCAGAAAACATTCTAGGTAACTTAAACGAAGGCGTAAAAGTACTTATGAGTGGCCTAGATTATGAGCGTGTTGTTTTAGCTGCAGGCCCGCTTGGTATTATGCAAGCATGTATGGACATTGTGGTTCCTTATATTCATGAGCGTAAACAATTTGATAGCCCAATTGGTCAGTTCCAGCTTATTCAAGGCAAAATCGCTGATATGTACACGCAAATGAATGCTGCTCGTTCATACGTTTACACGGTAGCTCGTGCATGTGACCGCGGCGAAACAACGCGTAAAGATGCCGCTGGCGCAATTTTATATGCGGCAGAGCTGGCAACTAAGATGGCCCTTGATGCTATCCAAATCTTAGGCGGTAATGGTTATATCAACGAATACGCGACAGGTCGTTTATTACGTGATGCAAAACTATATGAAATTGGCGCAGGTACTTCAGAAATCCGCCGCATGCTAATTGGCCGCGAATTATTCACTGAAAGCCGATAGGACCTTGTTATGACGATTTTAAAATCGAGTGTAAATCCACACGATCCGCAATTTTTGCAAAATCACGACAACATGGCCGCTCTCGTAACTGACTTACGTGAAAAAGTAGCTGATATCCGTTTAGGCGGTGGTCCTGCTCTGATTGAGCGCCACCAAGGCCGTGGTAAGTTGTTTGTTCGTGACCGTATTGAAACGCTTCTTGATGAAGGCTCGCCATTTTTAGAGATTTCACAATTTGCAGCCTTTGGCGTGTATGAACAAGCCATTCCTTGTGCCGGTGTTGTTGCCGGTATTGGTCGTGTGAAAGGCGTTGAATGTATGATCATCGCCAATGATGCAACCGTAAAAGGCGGTACATACTTTCCACTAACGGTGAAAAAACACTTGCGTGCCCAAGATATCGCAGAGCGTTGTCATTTACCGTGTATTTATTTAGTTGATTCAGGCGGTGCAAACCTGCCTGAACAAGATGATGTATTTCCAGATAAATTACACTTTGGCCGTATTTTCTATAATCAGGCTCGTATGTCTGGTAAAGGCATTCCTCAAATTGCAGTCGTAATGGGTTTATGTACTGCAGGTGGTGCTTATGTACCAGCGATGGCTGATGAAAGTATTATCGTAAAAGAGCAAGGTACAATTTTCTTAGCTGGTCCGCCACTAGTTAAAGCGGCTACAGGTGAAGAAGTGAGTGCTGAAGAGCTCGGTGGTGCTGATGTTCACTGTAAAACATCCGGTGTTGCCGATCACTATGCTGAAAACGATGCCCACGCGCTTTCAATTGCGCGCCAATGTATTGAACGAATTAACTATCAGCGCCCAACAGCACCGTTACTTGATGATGTTAAACCGCCGCGTTACGACATTAACGAAATTTACGGCATTGTGGGTACCGACCTTAAAAAGCCATTTGATGTACGCGAAGTAATAGCACGTGTTGTTGATGATTCATCATTTGATGAATTTAAACGCTACTTTGGCGAAACCTTAGTAACCGGCTTTGCAAAAATCTTTGGTCACCCTGTCGGTATTGTTGCCAACAACGGCATTTTATTTAGTGAATCTGCGCAAAAAGGCGCTCACTTTATACAGCTATGTGCACAACGCAAAATTCCTTTGGTGTTTTTACAAAATATTACTGGCTTTATGGTTGGTAAGAAATACGAAGCCGAAGGCATCGCCAAGCATGGTGCGAAAATGGTAACCGCTGTGTCATGTGCTGATGTACCAAAATTCACCGTATTAATTGGTGGCTCGTATGGTGCAGGTAACTACGGTATGTGTGGTCGTGCATTCGAACCAACCATGATGTGGATGTGGCCAAACGCCCGTATCTCTGTAATGGGTGGTGAACAAGCAGCTGGCGTTCTTGCACAAGTTAAACAAGATGGTTTAGCCCGTAAAGGCGAAAGCATGACTGATGAGCAAGTCAGTGAGTTTAAAAAGCCAATTATCGAGCAATACGAAAAACAAGGTCATCCATATTACGCCAGTGCCCGCCTTTGGGATGATGGCATTATCGATCCTGCTGATACCCGCAATGTATTGGGGCTTGCCTTAAGTGCAGCTAAAAATGCACCAGAGCGCGATTCGCAGTTCGGCGTATTTAGAATGTAATGGAGGCCTTATGTCAGTAACACTCGAAATTACAAAATCAAATGTGGCTGTACTGGTACTAAGTCGCCCTGAAAAACACAATGCATTTAACGAAGAAGTCATTAGTGAGCTGATCCGTTTAATTGAACACGCAAACAGTTGCGATGTGCGCGCACTGGTTTTAAAAACCGAAGGTAAGCACTTCTCTGCAGGGGCTGATTTAAATTGGATGAAGTCGATGGCTGGCAATGACTTTGCTGAAAACTTAGCGGATTCTATGCAGCTGGCAAAGCTTATGAAAGTCCTTGCTACAAGCCCTCACCCTACAATTTGTGCTGTACAAGGTGCTGCATTTGGCGGTGCGTTAGGCTTGATTGCGTGTTGTGATATCGCAATTTGCCAAGACGATGCACAGTTTTGCTTAAGTGAAGTAAAGCTTGGTCTTATTCCTGCAGTTATCAGCCCTTATGTCATTAAAGCTATTGGTGAGCGCGCTGCACGTCGTTATTTTTTAACGGCAGAGATTTTTGACGCGCATACAGCTAAGCAACTGGGTTTAATTCACCAGATCACCGGCGATTTACAAACAGCGCTCGATAAACACTTACAAAACCTTGTGAACAATGGCCCTATTGCCGTTAAAGCAGCAAAGCAGCTAATCAATGATGTCGCTGGCAATGTAATAGATGATGCACTTATTGAGTTAACCGCAGAGCGCATTGCACGCATTCGTGTATCTGAAGAAGGCCAAGAAGGTCTGACTGCATTTTTTGAAAAACGCGCCCCTAACTGGCAGAAATAGGAACCATTATGACAACAAAATCATTGAAAAAAATTCTCGTTGCCAACCGTGGTGAAATTGCCTGCCGAGTTATGCGTACAGCAAAGCAAATGGGCTTAACAACGGTTGCAGTTTACTCAGATGCAGATAAACATGCTCAGCACGTAAAGCTTGCTGATGAGGCGTACCATATTGGTTCTGCACCAAGTAAAGACTCATACTTAGTGGCAGACAAAATCATCGATGTTGCAAAACAAGCAGGTGTTGATTGTATTCATCCAGGTTATGGTTTTTTATCTGAGAACTGTGACTTTGCGCTCGCGTGTGAGAAAAATGATATCGCCTTTATTGGCCCACCAGCATCAAGCATTGAAGCCATGGGTTCAAAAACCCGCGCTAAAGAAATTATGCACCAAGCGAATGTACCTTTAGTACCTGGTTATTATGGTGACAATCAAGATACTGAGTTCTTACAAGCTGAAGCTGAAAAAATTGGTTATCCGGTACTGATTAAAGCGGCTTTTGGTGGCGGTGGTAAAGGTATGCGAGTTGTTGAACACGCAAAAGACTTTATCAGTGCTCTTGAAGGCGCAAAACGTGAAGCAAAAGCCGGCTTTGGTAACGATTTAGTACTGTTAGAGCGCTACGTCACTAAACCTCGCCATGTTGAAGTACAAGTTTTTGCAGATAGCCATGGTAACTGTGTGTACTTAGGCGACCGTGACTGCTCTTTACAGCGTCGTCACCAAAAAGTAATTGAAGAAGCCCCTGCTCCGGGTTTATCTGATGCACTTCGTAAAGAAATGGGTGAAGCTGCGGTACGTTGTGCCCAAGCGATTAACTATCGCGGTGCAGGTACGGTTGAGTTTTTACTTTGTGGTGATGAATTCTTCTTCATGGAAATGAACACCCGTTTACAAGTAGAGCACCCAGTAACAGAAATGGTTACTGGTGTTGATTTGGTGAATTGGCAAATCAACATTGCGGCAGGTGAAGCATTACCACTTAGCCAAGCAGATATTCAACTGCAAGGTCACAGCTTTGAAGCGCGTATTTATGCTGAAGATCCAAGTAATGACTTTATTCCTTGTTCTGGCCACATTGATGCTCTATTTACACCGAACGAATCTGAATTTGTACGTATAGATACAGGGATTGCAGCGGGTGATGAAATTAGCCCGTTCTACGACCCTATGATTGCTAAATTAATTGTTCATGACGATAACCGTGAGGCAGCGCTTGGGCGCTTATCAAAAGCACTAGAGCAATTCCATCTAGCAGGTTTTAGCTGTAACGTTAATTTCTTACATAATCTTGCTAACCACCCTACTTTTCAAGCAGGTGCACCCGATACGCACTTTATTGAAGACCAAGGTGAGCGCCTTGTTGCTAAAAACGAGCAACAGTCTGTTATTGCGACCGTTGTAGCAGCCTATGTGTATGCACATCAACTAAAAGGTGAAAACAGCAGCCCATGGCAACAATTAACAGGCTTTATGCTTAACAGTGACGCTAAAACAACAATTCCGTTTGTAGATTTTAACGTTCATGCTATTAAGACCTCAGAAGGCTTTAAAATTAGCTTAGATGGGGTTGACTATACAACCTCGGGCAAGGTTAAAAATGGCCTTGCAAACCTAGTCGTTAATGGCGAAAAAGTTGTGGCTCATATTAATCAAACAGACTCTCACATCACAGTGATGTACAAAGCACAGCAAACGGTGTTAGAGCTGATTGATAAACACTATATTAGTGAACACGAAAGTGATGCATTGCCACTCGCTGCACCACTCAATGGTACTGTTGTTAAGCATTTAGTTGAGGTGGGTAGTACGGTTACTAAAGGTGACGCTGTTGTCATCATCGAAGCGATGAAAATGGAATACACCCTTAATGCCCCGCATGATGGTGTATTAACGAGCTACTGCTTTGCTGAAGGTGAACTGGTGAGTCATGGTGATATGCTCGCGATCGTAGAAGAGCCGGAGGCGTAATGGCACAGTTTCCTGATTTTGTTCGCATTGTAGAAGTTGGCGCAAGAGACGGTTTGCAAAATGAAGCCGCCGTTAGCACTCAAGATAAAGTCGCTCTTATCAACGGCCTTGCAGATGCTGGGCTTAAAGATATTGAAGCAGGCGCCTTTGTGTCACCTAAATGGGTGCCACAAATGGCTGACTCAAGCGATGTAATTAGCGCGTTAAATTTGCCAGACGTTAATTTAAGTGCCCTCACCCCAAATTTACGAGGTGCAGAGGCGGCAAAACAAGTCGGCATACAAGAATTCGCTATCTTTACAGCGGCAAGTGAAGTGTTTTGTCAAAAGAACATTAACTGCTCTATTGATGAAAGTATTGATCGCTTTAAAGATGTGATGGCTTTTGCCAAAGCGAATAACATTCGTGTTAGAGGTTATGTGAGCTGCGTTATGGGTTGCCCATATCAAGGTGATGTCGACTACAATGATGTATTAAAAGTATCACAAAGATTACTTGAGCTTGGCTGTTACGAAATTAGCCTAGGTGACACCATTGGTGTGGGTACAGCGAGAAAAGTCGATGAGTTATTAGATTTACTTTTGCAACATATTGATAAATCAAAACTCGCTGTACATTTTCACGACACCTACGGGCAAGCGCTCACAAATATTTACACCGCCCTAAGCCGCGGTATAGCAACGGTTGACAGTGCTGTTGCAGGCCTTGGTGGTTGCCCTTATGCCAAAGGCGCGTCAGGAAATGTTGCCACTGAAGATGTAGTTTACTTACTGCAAGGGCTTGGCATAGAGCATGGAATTGATTTAGAAAGACTGGCAAAAGCTGGTTGGGCTATTTGCAGTGCATTAAATAAACAACCTGTCAGCAAGGTATCACTTGCTCTAAAGAACACTCAGAATAATTAAGGAGTAGGCTCATGGCCGGTTTCGATAAAGTGGTTTCAAGTTATGAAGCTGCAATGGAAGGTTTAAAAGATGGCGATACTGTTATCGCTGGTGGCTTTGGCTTGTGTGGTATTCCTGAGGGACTTATCAATGAAATTAAGCGTAAACAGACTAAAAATCTAACCGTTGTTTCAAACAACTGCGGCGTAGATGATTTTGGTTTAGGTATTTTACTTCATGATAAGCAAATTAAAAAAATCATTGCTTCTTATGTAGGTGAAAATGCACTTTTCGAAAAACAACTACTCGATGGTGAAATTGATGTAGTACTAACACCGCAAGGTACACTCGCTGAGAAGATGCGTGCCGGTGGTGCTGGTATTCCTGCGTTTTATACTGCTACAGGTTACGGCACTCCGGTTGCCGAAGGTAAAGAAGTAAAAGAATTTGATGGTAGCCCGTATATCTTAGAAGAATCAATTACGGGTGAGTTTGCCATTGTTAAAGCATGGAAAGCCGACCGCTACGGTAATCTTGTATTTCGTCACACAGCAATGAATTTCAACCCGATGGCCGCGACAGCAGGTAAAATTACCGTTGCTGAAGTTGAAGAGATTGTTGAGCCAGGTGAACTTGAGCCAAGCCAAATTCATACCCCAGGTATTTATGTTAATCGCGTGATCAAAGGTAACTTTGAAAAACGCATTGAACGTGTAACAACTCGCGATTAAGGAGCATTCAAATGGCATTATCACGTGAACAAGTTGCAATGCGTGTTGCACAAGAACTACAAGACGGTTATTACGTTAATCTAGGTATTGGTATACCTACTCTAGTAGCTAATTATGTACCAGAAGGCATTGAAGTCATGCTACAGTCTGAGAATGGCCTACTAGGTATGGGGGCGTACCCAACTAAAGACCAAGTTGATGCAGATATGATCAATGCGGGTAAAGAAACCGTGACAGCAGCCACAGGTGCAGCAATATTTAATAGTGCAGATAGTTTTGCCATGATACGGGGTGGTCATGTAGACTTAACAGTATTAGGTGCATTTGAAGTTGACCAGAACGGTAACATCGCATCGTGGATGATCCCAAAGAAGCTAATTAAAGGCATGGGTGGCGCGATGGACCTCGTTGCTGGCGCGAAGAATATTATTGTTACGATGACTCATGCAAGCAAGCATGGTGACTCTAAGTTATTAGAAAGTTGCACTTTACCGCTAACTGGGGTTAACTGTGTAAAGAAAATCGTAACTGATTTGGCCGTACTAGAAGTTAAAGACGGCGCATTTCATCTAATTGAACGCGCTCCGGGCGTGTCAGTAGATGAAATTATTAGCAAAACGGCAGGCAAATTGCTTGTTGAAGGTGATGTTCCAGAGATGGTTTTTTAAACCACTCACATCCCATGTACCGACCTCATTCCCAGTGCCAATGGCGCTGAGTTACCCAAAATCCCTCGCAAGAGGGATTTTTTTTATCTCTTAGCTACAGAACTTTTGCACCAATTTGTCAAACAAATGGTTTAAAATGCCCTAACTTTGTGAGGTGAAAGTCTTTGAAGCTTAGGGTGTTACCTGTTTCAGAAAAATGGTAAAATTCACAATCCACAATAAAAGTAGATTAAACAATCAATTACCGAATGTTTTTTATGCGTTTATGCAAAGATTAGCTATATTTATTTTTTACTCTCTTACTTTTTACATTTTGGGATAATAATTGCTTAGCAGTTAATTAACTAACAAGCGCTATTGAGACTTACTGAAATTAACTATGCAAACACCTATTCGTGGCTTACGCTCATTTTGTTTTGCTGCACGTACTCTTAGTTTTAAAGATGCGGCAAACCAACTTTACCTTACACCTTCTGCCGTAAGCCATCAGATCAAACAATTAGAAGAACAATTGGGTATTGAACTGTTTGAACGTCAAACCCGCTCAATTCGCCTGACAGCTGCAGGTAAGAATTTTTATGACTCTGTGTCACCGCTTATAAAAGCGCTTGAAAAAACCATCAACGAGTTTAGTCAATTACAAGAGAATGTGACTATTAGCATCACACTGCCTGAATTTTTCGCCAGTGAACTGTTAATGCCGAAGCTAAGCGAATGGACTAGTGAACACCCTAATACTAACTTACAGCTTAATACCTTAAAAACGCGTAAAGAGCTGACTAAGCAAAGTGATTTATCGATAGTATTGTCTTCGTCTAAACCGCATGAAGGCGTTGTACATGAGCTGTTTTCGCTATCGTATACACCAGCATGTAATAAAGAAAACTGGCAAGCATGGCAAGAAAACCCATTTCAGGCCTTAAACGAAGTACCTCTTATACTTCACAAAGCGCGTCCTTGGGCTTGGCACCAATGGGCAGAACATGCCGGTGTAGAAGACTTCGCACCAAAGCAAATTATTCAGGTTGATAGTATGTTTGGTGTGGCACGTGCAGCGCAACAGGGTATGGGTATTGCCCTAATCCCCTTACCTATTAGTCAGACTTGGTTTGATGAGCAATGGCTATTTAATTTCACTGATATGCCATTAAAAACCAAAGACAAATACTACTTAGTGCAACATGACCCTAGCGAAACAAATGCACAGCTAGAGCTGTTTATTAAATGGATGATTGATACTTTTAAACATCTAAAATAACAAATAATCACGACCCTCAACTTCATTGAGGGTCTTTTATTGCAAATTTAGCTTTTAGACTTGGTTACTAAAATACTTACTTTATTTTCACCAATTTCAAAAGACGCCTGTTTACCATACTCCACAATAAAAGAAGGTGTAAAATAGCTACCAGCGAGTGTGATTGATGTTTCTACAGCTGCCGTATTATTTTGTTGTGGTGTAACTTTAACTTCATAACTAAACCCCTCACCTATAGAGATGGTCGCAGGTTGTTTTTCTTCCACCAGCATTACTGGCGATGCTAGTAGCTCATTCGCTTTATAAACAGATGTTTCAACTTGAAAGCTATCAGCTGCGAAGCAACTTGTTGATGCTAAAAATACGCCTGCGACTAAAGCTAACTGTTTGTACATATTTATTTCCTTATCTCATTTATAGGGTTTATCCGTAATTAATATCAGTTAGTACGTTTATTTGATACACGGAAATTTCTGAATCTATAACTATGTCTATTAAAGCTCTCGGTAATAAACATCGATAGTATGTGATATTGCTTCATAACGGTTATTTTCATGTTTAAAACAGGCTTTGCGTAGTTCCTTCTCTTCGTAGTTTTTACCTGCTACTACGACTTGATCTAAAGTTTGTGAACTTGCACAGAATTGCTGTTTTGAAATTGTTTCTATTTTAACTGATTCAGCTTTTGAGCGTGGCAATGAACTAGGCTTTGGGTTTTGCTTCATGCCCTGAAGTAACTGAGCTTTAGTAACTGGTACAGTATCTGACCCTATGCCTGGAATATGCAATGTTTGTCTAATCGTATAGTTTTTACTTAATAATGGCGTAAACAAAGATACATCGTTGCTCAAATAAGCCTGCTCAAAATTAAGATAAACAGCAACTTTATCTTCAGCTGCATTGGCAATAACAGGCCCTAAAAGTAACAACGCAAATATCAGTTTCATGGTTATACGCTTATTCTAAATAAATTAAGTCATCAACTATACATACCACCTTAAAGTACCGATTCAGTCATTAATAAACAACAATTTGTTTGTTTTGCATACTCAGCCCCTTTATTGTTCGTTAGCGTAAACTTTAGCTATTTAAACCCCGTGTCTACTTTATCGGGGTCACATCAGACGGCTGACGGCTTTAAGACTAACTCACTACATTAGACTAAAGTCTATAGGTTAAATTTCTTCATCTATTAGGTCATTTTTTATCGTTTGTTGAATTTTCGCTGTTCAATTAAAGTTCATTTGTCGGCGATTGATACCGATTCAAATAGAGGAAAAGATTATGTTTAGTACACTTATGAAACGCGTTGCACTTAGCTCTTTATTAACTTGTTCAGCTATGGCAGTGGCTGATCAGAGTGACTACAAATTGATGGTAATTGACCAATCTATCACTGCTGATATTGCAGAAAACCGTCAATACGAACAAGCATTTAATGACTGTGCTTTAAGTGTTAAAGAGAAAAAATTCTCTGAAGCTGAAACACTTTGCTCAAAAGCAATCAGCTTACTAAATACAAGTAAAGTACCTAGCTATAAACGTCGCGAATTAACATCATTTACGTTAAGCAACCGCGGTGTTGCACGCATCATGTCTGAAAACGACACTGCGGCATTGTCTGACTTTTACGAAGCAGTACAAATTTCAGGTAACGAGTTAGTTGAGCACAACTTAACTCGTGCGAAAAAGAACTTAGCGTTATAAGTTCTAACAGAATTGTGTTGTCTCAAAACCCAGCTTCGGCTGGGTTTCGTCGTTTATGTACTTTGAATGCCTCCCAACACTTAAATAGCTTGTTTTATAGAAGGCTTTCAAATTCAACATTGCTTTATAGAACCCAAAACAAAACAAACGCCAACATAAAACCAAATAACACTTGCAACTATTTGCCAAATATCTAAACCTGAGGTTGTAATAAATGTTGGAATACCAATTAAACCTCGTAAAGTACATATTAGCGCAATAGTAATTAGAGCAGGTTTGAGAAGAGAAACTTTACGGATTAAACCAGCCGCTGAAAAAGCAAACACAGTACAAGCAAACATAAAGCTCGCTACGATTATTGTACCAATGGGTGCAAGCAATGTTCCATGTATTGAAGATTCAATAATTTGTTGAGGAGCCCTAGCAAAAACATACCAGCTAGGCCCGCCAAATATACATAGTACGTGCCAGATAGCAGAAAAAAACGCAATAACACCCGCGCTAATTAATAATTTTGATTGAATACTAAGGCTCAATATTGACTCCGTTCTACTATAATCTTAGGTCTTATCAAAGCAAATCGACTATAGTTCACTATAAATCTTTCTGTCTGGAATTTCACATTCCCAAAAGAGGTAATCTTTTTCGCTGCTGATAAGTTAAAGCTAACATCAAACAAGACTTTATTATTTCTTTTGGTAAAGAAGTTGATAAACATAGAGCTATTGCTCTATTTCCTTGAAAATGGAGCTCTTCACCATATAGTTCACGAAATGTATCTACTAATTTAGTTTGACAGTTGAAAAACAGATAATAATTATTAGGTGACTTTGACTTCCAGTCGATTCGAATAGGGCTGCCTGTTTTTACACTGTAGCTAGGCTCTCCCCATTTTATTGTCTCGTCAACTTCACCTAGGGCCAGTTCAGATGCAATTTCAAAAACTAACTCTCGAATCTCGAAGAGCTTAGTTCTGGCATTTTCAGGGTATTTATCAAATGTTTTTTTTACTTCCTTGTTCATTTGAGTCTCCGTTATTCATTTTATTCAGTCAAAAAGGATGGTTGGAAAATCAATGAAGTAGTGTAGCCATACAATAAGCCCACTTGTATTTTAGACTCACTCACCACTTGGTTCAGATAATGCCTGTTTGTAACTTAAATCAAAATGTTTGAGTAATTGATTCAGGTAGTTCAGGTTTATCTGGTTAGGTTTAAAACTTTGCCCTTTTTCTATATTTGCTATGTGTTTTCTTAGCTTTTCTTTGTCTTTATTCCAAAAAGCGATGTTTCCTAACACAAAGTCATTCCAATACATTTTTGAACCACTTAGCTTTTCATCGGGATCCAATACTTTTTTAGCGTGAAAAACCGCTTGTTGATAATCACCCGCCAAGCCTTCCATTTGAGCTAAATGCCACGTTAACGAGCTTTCTTTTGAATTATTATGAGAAATAAAACGTTTTATCAGAATAGCGGCTTCAGCATGGCAACCTGATTTTTCTAATAACCTAAACCCAGCATCGTATGTCTGATCAAATTGCTGATATGTGAGGTTTAAATCATCTTTTAGCCTTTCTTCAAGCGCTACTTTACAATCTGCAAAAGCAAGATTTGATATAAATAATAACCCGATAGATAAAATTCCTGTTTTCAAAATTCTGTCCTTAAATATACTAATGCCTTAGATGATAACACTGCTGAGAATTCTCACATACAAGGCTCACCACGAACTAAAAATTGCGTGCTCTATATAATCTTGAAGTTGTTATTTATCTGATTTACGGTAAACATTTGGATTCCAAATTTGCATAAACATCTCTGGACTCTCAATTAGTTGAAAACCATATTGCGCGTACAAACCATGCGCATCTCTTGTCGCCAATACCATTCTCCTCAAGCCTTGAAGCTCGGGGTGAGACACTATGCTCTCAAAAAGCCACTTGCTCAAACCTTTGCCACGATGGCTCTCTACTATGAATACATCAGCAAGATAAGCAAATGTTGCTTTGTCTGTTATAAGGCGGGCAAAACCTATTTGAGAGTCTTGGCTGTCATAAACACCAAAACAAAACGAGTTTGCAATGGCTTTTTCTAGCGTATGTTTTGGTATTCCTGACGCCCAGTAGCTTTTTGAAATAAAACCGTAAATCACTTCAAAATCGAGGTCAGTTTTATCTGTGCTGATTTTATATCCTTGCACCGTAATTCCTTCATGAGGTATTGCAAGTTAATTATGAGCTCAATGCTCAGACTATATGTCCTACAATGAACACCTGTTATTTAAGAGATTTATTTTTAACAAAGTTACAAACTGATTACTACTATTTAAAAATTAGCCCGATTATCAAAACCTATCTTCATAAGAAAGCCACAATATAAAGATACAAATACACCTTTATATAAGCTTTAATAAAAAATTTATAAACAATCAGCCATGCTTGTTTAAGTTTTCAATAATGATTCAAAACTACCTTACCTACTCTACACCATACTAAACCTCTGAATGCTGAGTAATTACTCTATAGATTAAATTTCTTCATCTATCAGTTCTAATTTAATCGTTTGTTTAGCTTATAGGAATATTTTAAAGTTCACTCGTTGGCAAGAAACACCAACTTATTCAGAGGAAAACTATCATGTTAAAAACACTTGTAACCACTATTGCACTTAGCTCTTTATTAACTTGCTCAGCGATGGCAGTAGCCGACCAAGCTGATTATAAACTGATGGTTATTGAGCAAGCTCAAACAAACGATAATGTAAGCAATGAATATGAAACTGCATTCAACCGCTGTGCATTAAGCGTAAAAGAAAAGAATTTTTCAGAAGCTGAAAACCTATGTACACAAGCGATTTCACTTCTAAACACAAGTAAAGTACCAGGTTACAAACGCCGTGAATTAACATCATTTGCGTTAAGTAATCGCGGTGTTGCACGCATCATGTCAGAAAATGATACAGCTGCAATCTCAGACTTTTATGAAGCAGTTCAAATCTCAAAAAATGAACTGGTAAATCATAACTTAAACCGCGCGAAGCAAAACTTAGCGCTGTAATAGTTAGCCCAACCAAATTGTTGTCGTAAGCCCGGTCCTTGTGTGTTCTGACTGGGCTTTTTTTTGTCTAAAATATACACTCAAGCCACCTACCCAATAAGATATTTTTTTTCATCTAATGGGTGTATTTTTGTCGTTTGTCAATCAGTAACACTGTTTCTAAATTAATAGAGTAAGTGATGTACTTACATTATTAAGGAGATAAACAATGTTCAAGTTCATACCTCTCAAAACCATCTTGATTACCTCACTTTGCATGAGTTCGAATTGGGTGTTAGCAAATGATATCGACTTTAAACTAATGGTAGTGGATGACGAAGCCTCATCCATTGCGATTATGCAAGGTGACTACAATGCTGGTTTAGTAACGTCTGCTGAAGATCCAGCAAATCAATATATAGCGCCTTTTAATCGCTGTGTTGCAAGTGTAAAGCTAAAGCAGTTTGAAAAAGCTGAAGCTGACTGTACTGAAGCAATAAGCCTATTAAAAGAGATTAAAGCATCTCGATTTAAACGTAATGAATTAACTTCGTTTGCATTAAGTAACCGAGGTGTCGCGCGATTTATGGCTAATAATGATACGGCAGCAATTGCTGATTTTTATGAAGCCTCAAGACTCGATGATAATGAATATGTATCATTTAATTTAAATCGCGCAAAACAGGAATTAAAATTGTGGTAATGACTGATTCTAATGCTGAAAAACCAGCCATAATGGCTGGTTTTTTTGTATCTACGTTAAATTTGATCACGTGGCACAAAATCAAGCACCGTCGCATTAATGCAGTATCTATCTTTACCTCTTGGCCCTTCCCCCGGGAATAAGTGTCCTAAGTGAATACCTGAGCTTTTAGATTTAAGCTCAATGCGCTGCATGCCATAACTGTTGTCTTCATGCATGGTCACACTGTCTTTTACCGGGTGAGTAAATGAAAGCCAACCGGTTCCCGAATTAAACCTATCACGAGTATCGAATAATGGCGCACCACTTAGCTTATCAACAAAAATACCATCCGGTGTGTTTTTAAAGATATCGTATTGTTTACAAAATGGGCTATCTGTTCTGGCATGGAATGCAACTCTGAATGCTTCACTATCACCTAGTTTAAATGCGCCTAAGGCTTTATAAAACTCATCTTTACTCACATAACCTTGTCTCCCATACACTTCTTCGCCATTTTCAATAAATAAGAGTGTGGGTGTCGCCCATGTTGGGGTTTTAATTTTTAAGCCATCAAGCTGATCTGCATGGCGAAAAGTCATTGGAATTGTGCCTTGATAATTATTTGCGACCTCATTTTTAAATTTTTCACAATAAGGGCAATAGCCTTTAGCATCTATCACGACAATTTGCTTATTGGTTAATAATGCCGTGTTATCAACTTGCTGTTTTTCTACTGGCGTAAAAACAACCCCTGTTGAGTGATCAGGACAATAGCCATTAGGGTTTTTCTTTAAATAATCTTGATGATATTCCTCTGCCGCATAAAACGAATCGAGAGGTTTTATAATAGTAACAATCTTGCCGTACCCTGCTGCGGTTAACTTACCTTGGTATTCATCTTTAAGTTTATTAGCAACCTCAAGTTGCTCGTTATTACTAACCAAAATTGTTGAGCGGTATTGAGTGCCAATATCATTGCCTTGGCGATTTAACTGAGTTGGATCATGATTTTCGAAATAGTATTTTAATAATTGTTCTGTCGTTAACTGATTACTGTTGTAAGTCACTTTAACAACTTCTGCGTAGTTATTTTCATCAAATCGACGTGCGCTACGCGTTATGTTTCTATATGTTGCTTTAAAACCGCTACCGTCAGCATAACCAGATACCGCATCTAAAACACCATCAAGTGCTTCGTATCGTTTTTCGGCTCCCCAAAAGCAACCAGAGCCAAGCACAATTGTTTCAATATGTCCGGTTGCGTTGTCTGGCATCTCTTGCGCTGTTGTATGATTCATAGTGAAAATGGCACTGCAAGTGAATAATGTCAGTAATATCGACTTAATTGTCATACTTATTTCCTCGTAAAAGCCTGTAATAGAGCAGACCGAGTAATCCTATTTATTATTTCACCTTAAACGCATGCAAACGGCTGTTCACCGCTAACAATTTAACTCTTAAGCCTATTTACGGTAAAACACAGCTTTTTAACATTGGGATATTAAAAATGAGAATTGCACACAGTTTGTCTGCTCTTGCTCTGGGTATAACACTTGCTACGCAAGTTAATGCGGCAGAGTTCACTTTTGCAAAATCGATTCAACCGAAAGACAACACATTAGTGTTGTTTTTAGACACAGATAGCCAAGTTGCTAACTTTAATTACTTAAAACCAGAAACCCAAAACCACTTAAATAAAGTTATCGAATTTAGTGACTTTAAAGCGGGCTATGGCAAGACATTAGAAGTTATTGCACCAAACGGCAGCGAACACCAACGTATTGTACTTGTAGGCTTAGGTGAGCAAGCTGAACTTAATGCAGCTAAAATGGCAAAGCTTGGTGGTAATGTTCATGCAAAATTACAATCAGCAAAACAAGCAACTGTGAGCCTTGATTTTTCAGAGCTTAAAGATAGTGAAATCAATGCTAAATACGCTGCTGAATTTGCACATGGTGCTAATTTACGTGACCACCGCTTTGAACAATACAAAAAAGAACAAGATACACATGTAGTTAACTATACTGTTGATGTTGATAATTTAGACCAAGCGGTCAAAACCCATAAGTTACTACAAAGCATTGAACAAGGTGTCTTTTTAGCGCGTGACTTAACTTCAGAAGTTGCAACTGAGATGACGCCATCTGATTTTGCAAAAGCCGCACAAGAGTTAAAAAAATTAGGCGTTAAAATTACCATTTTAGAACCAAAACAAATTAAAAAATTAGGCATGGGTGCGTTAGAAGCTGTTGGCCGTGGCAGTGAAGAAGGTTCGCGTTTAGTTGTTGCACATTACCAAGGTAATAAAGACACCCCAATTGCATTGATTGGTAAAGGCATTACCTTCGACTCTGGTGGTTATAGTATTAAAACAGGTGCTTCGATTGCCCGCATGAAATCAGATATGGCAGGCGCAGCAGCAGTACTGGGTACCGTTAAAGCAATGGCACTTGCAAAAGCAGATACCAACGTAGTGGCTGTAATGGGTATGGCTGCAAATATGGTGTCACAATTCTCTGTAGCGCCTGGTGATGTTGTTCGCACAGCAGAAGGTTTAAGCGTTGAAATAGTTAATACAGATGCTGAAGGCCGTTTAGTGCTAAGTGATGCAATGTGGTATGCCCGCGACAAGTTTAAACCAAGTATTATGATTGATGTGGCTACATTGACTGGCTCAAAAATCGGTGCTGTAGGTAATGAATACGCAGCGGTTTTCTCTGATGATGACCAACTTGTTGAGCAACTTACAATTGCAGGAAAGCAGGTTAACGAGAACTTATGGCGCTTACCACTAGGTTACGAAGATGCACTAAAATCGGATATCGCAGACCTTAAAAATATTGGTTCGCATGGTCCAGGTGCAACGACAGCAGCAAGTTTCTTACAAAACTTTGCCGGCGATACCCGTTGGGTTCATATCGATATTGCTGGTAATGCACTTAACAGCAAAGCTAAAGATGAGTTAGCTGAAGGTGGCACTGGTTATGGTGTTCGCTTGTTATCAAACTGGCTTTTAAACAACGCTAAGTAATAACACATAGTAATACGCCAAGCAGCTGTAATGATTTTATAACTGCTTGGCAATCATGAGTTTTTCTAATTAACATTAAACACTCATTTACATCATTAGCACTCACCCTATATGCTAAATAGTATCAAGGGATAATAATAAGATTGACCTGCAATGACGACAAAAAGCACACCAAAGATTATGGCGCTCACTACGCATTGTATCTTCTTCGATGCATATGAAAGTGCTGAGCATGGCTTAAATACACAAAAAAAGATTTGGGCGCTGGCTCAATTTTGCCAATCGACGGGAGATTTCGTTGATGTTGTTCCAGCTAATAACAACTTAACTCTGTATCTAAAAGAGTCTGAAAAGCTAGCAAGTTGGCTGCCATTATTGCTTGAGCAGTGGCAAGAGACTTCGACTAAAGATTTTGCATCAACTCATCACAAGCTACCCACCGTATATGGTGGTCAACATGGCCCTGACATTGCTCATGTAGCTGCAGAGCACAACTTAACTGTTGACGAAGTCGCGCAGTTACATAGTAGTAAAATCTACCCTGTTTTATTTTTAGGTTTTCAACCTGGTTTTGCTTACTTAGATGGCTTGGATCCTAAATTATATACGCCACGTCGAAGCGAGCCGCGCATCTCAGTGCCAAAAGGGTCTGTTGCTATTGGTGGCGAGCAAACAGGCGTATATCCTGAAACGTCACCCGGTGGCTGGCAAATAATCGGTCACACCGACTTTAAATTATTCGATATTAATGCAACCTCTCCCTGTGCTGTTAAACCCGGTGATACCTTAGAGTTTGTTATTCAGGAGGTGTTAAAATGATCACCATCGTTAAACCTGGCATGCAAATGTCTATACAAGATCAAGGCCGCGTGGGTGCTCGTCATTTGGGAATTGGCCAATCTGGCTGTATTGATCCTTATGCGCAGATCATAGTAAACCGATTAGTTGGAAACGCAGACAACAATCCAGTCATTGAGATCACACTAGGTCTTGCTGAAATTAAGTTCGATAACGACTACTACATTGCCTTGCATGGAACAGATATGAAAGCCAGTGTTAATGGTAATGCGATTGAACCAGGCTGGAGTTTTTACATTAAAAAAGGTGATGTGTTAAAGCTAAATGCCGCACGTCATGGGTTTAGAAGCTACCTTGCTATAGGCGGACAATGGCAGCTACCTGACCCTATATTAGATTCCTACTCAACAGATATAACTGCTGGTTTTGGTGGTCTAACCGGACAAGCACTGAAATCTGGAGACAGCTTTGAGGTAATACCAAAATACAACACTAAAGTCGGTTTAGGTGCAATGCTACCACCTAAAAGCACCCAAATACGCATACATGCTGGCCCACATGCTGCAGTTTTGCCTAAAGACACCATAGTTAATTTTATAAATCATTCATGGCATGTATCACCTAATAGTAACCGCATGGGTACACGATTATTAAGTGATGAGTGTAGCTTAGAGCATGATGTGTCATTGCCATCGATGGCAGTAGCACCAGGCAGCATACAGTTACCGCCAAATGGTGAACCAATTGTATTATTGAATGATGCGCAAACAACCGGTGGCTATCCTTTACTAGGAACTGTGATCGACGCTGATCTTCGTCATTTTGCCCAATTAAAGCCAGGTGATTTTTTACATTTCAAGTTTGTTACTCTAGCAGATGCTTTTAAGGCGAAAGAAAAGCTAACAGCTCACCTTAATCAATTAGCCATTGCGCTAAAATACAAAAACAAATAGTTAATCTGATTAGCAAGTGGCTTGCCACTTGCTTTCTTAAGGCTCCCACTTGTCTATACATCTTCAATTAACAAATTGAACAATTAGTTTGCTTAACGCAACGCACCAAAACAGTGCGTAAAACATCACTTTTAATGGCGCTATTTACCACTTCAAACCAGCCTATTTGTTCAAATCAAGTATTTAAATTGCTCACAACTTAGGCAGCCATCCCATTTTGGTGCAAAGCAATAACACTTGGTGCATATTTTATTCTCAAATATTTAAAAAAGCTGTGTGACTTAGGTAATTATTTCTGTTAAAACAAACATTCGCAGTTATATAAATTCTGTTAACTGCGCACATATTTGGAATGAGGAGTCACTATGTGTTCAATATTTGGGGTATTAGATATCAAATCTGATCCCGCCCAATTGCGAAGTCAAGCAATTGAGATGTCAAAACTTTTAAGACACCGCGGACCTGACTGGTCTGGCGTATATTCATCTGATAAAGCTATTTTAGTCCACGAGCGTCTTGCTATTGTTGGTGTATCAAGTGGTGCTCAACCTTTATATAATCCAGAGCGCACACATATCCTTGCTGTAAATGGTGAAATTTATAACCACAAAGAGCTTGCGGCAAATCTAGAAACAGACTTTAAGTTTCAAACTCAATCAGACTGTGAAGTTATCTTAGCTTTATATAAACAAAAAGGGCCTGAATTCTTAGACGACTTGAATGGTATTTTCGCTTTTTGTTTATACGATGAAGAACAAGACGCCTACCTAATAGGTCGTGACCATATTGGTATTATCCCGCTTTACACAGGTCATGATGAGCATGGTAATTTTTATGTTGCTTCAGAACTAAAAGCGCTTTCACCAATTTGTAAACACATTGAAGAGTTTCCTCCGGGTCACTTCTTGTGGAGCAAAGATGGTCAACTTCGTAAGTATTACAGCCGCGATTGGCAAAGCTATGACGCAGTAAAAGACAACGAAGCTAAATCAAGCGATGTTAAAGAAGGCTTAGAAGCAG
Organism: Pseudoalteromonas nanhaiensis; assembly: GCF_051235485.1. NCBI lineage: Bacteria > Pseudomonadati > Pseudomonadota > Gammaproteobacteria > Alteromonadales > Pseudoalteromonadaceae > Pseudoalteromonas > Pseudoalteromonas nanhaiensis. The sequence goes on from NZ_JBPNYQ010000003.1 coordinate 110,163, forward strand.
CTGTAAAACGTCAACTAATGTGTGATGTACCTTACGGTGTTCTATTATCAGGCGGTTTAGACTCATCGGTTATTTCAGCTATCACGCAACGTTTCGCCGCAAAACGTATCGAAGATAATGACGAGTCTGATGCTTGGTGGCCAAAACTGCACTCTTTCTCTGTTGGTCTTGAGGACTCACCAGACTTAGCTGCTGCACAAAAAGTTGCAGATATGATTGGTACAGTTCACCACCCTATCCACTTTACTATTCAAGAAGGTATTGATGCTCTTCGCGAAGTGATTTATCACATTGAAACGTACGATGTGACAACCATTCGTGCCTCAACTCCTATGTACTTAATGGCGCGTCAAATTAAAGCCATGGGTATAAAAATGGTGTTGTCGGGTGAAGGTGCTGATGAGCTTTTTGGTGGTTACCTTTATTTCCACAAAGCACCTAATGCGCAAGAGTTCCATGAAGAGCTAAACCGTAAAGTGTCTAAACTACATATGTTTGACTGTTTACGGGCTAATAAATCTATGGCTGCTTGGGGTGTAGAAGCACGCGTGCCTTTCTTAGATAAAGAATTTGTAGACGTTGCAATGCGTATCAACCCTGAAGCGAAAATGTGTAAAGACGGTAAAATCGAAAAACACATTATCCGTGAAGCGTTTGACGGCTATCTACCAGACGAAGTGTTATGGCGTCAAAAAGAGCAATTCTCTGATGGTGTAGGCTATAACTGGATTGATACTTTAAAAGAGTATGTGAGCGAGCAAGTAAGCGATCAAGACCTTGCTAACGCTAAATATAAATACCCGATTAATACGCCAGATTCTAAAGAAGCGTATTTCTATCGTAGTATTTTTGAAGAGCACTTCCCTGGTGATGCAGCGGCAAAATGTGTTCCGCATGGCAAATCAGTTGCTTGTTCAACACCTGAAGCGCTTGCTTGGGATGAGTCATTCCAAAACAATGCTGACCCTTCTGGTCGTGCTGCTGGCGTTCATAACGACGCTTATAAAAAGTAGTAATTTTGTGCTGCAAGCCCTGTGTTTGCAGCACTTTCCTCTCAACTGAAATAATTTGTTTTGAAATAATACTGTCATCAAATTAATCCTCTACTGCATCAAATTGTTCACAATTCCAACAAAAAACGTAAAAAACCGCATTTATTCGGCTGTTTAGGGACAAAACCATTTACATTTTTTTTCGAACTCCTACACTAAAGACTAAACTTTGGTACAAATTTAGTTCGTCTACAAACTATTTTTCGGTTTCATACGTATAAGTAGTGTTAGCCGAGATGTGCCAACCGGCCGTTTAGCTTTCTGCTAGATATAACTACAACAAGAGGTATTCATGAGCGAACATCATGATAAGTACAGTATCGACAATACCGACTACACCGTCGGTCAGGACAATGTGCAAAAATGGGGTTTTGATGTGCACAACCCTGTATTTGGCATTAGTGCAGGTTTAATTGCGCTATTTTTAGTGGCAACACTTGTGTCAGATGCTGAAACAGCAAAAACAACCCTGAATGGAATTAAAAACGACATTATTAATAATTTTGATGGCTTTTTTATGTGGTCAGCAAACTTATTCGTATTGTTTTGCTTGGCGTTAATTGTTTCACCATACGGCAATATCCGCCTTGGTGGTAAAGAAGCGCGCCCAACTCACTCTCGTATTTCATGGCTTGCAATGTTATTTGCTGCGGGTATGGGTATTGGCTTAATGTTTTGGGGCGTAGCAGAGCCTGTCGCTTACTTTACAGGCTGGTACGAAACACCACTCGGCGTTGAAGCAAACACACCAGAGGCTGCGAAATTAGCAATGGGTGCAACTATGTTCCATTGGGGTTTACACCCTTGGGCAATTTACGCCGTTGTTTCGCTTTCGTTAGCATTCTTTTGCTACAACAAGGGCCTGCCGTTATCAATCCGCTCTATTTTTTATCCTATTTTAGGTGACAAAGCATGGGGCTGGCCGGGCCATCTTATTGATATTCTTGCTGTACTTGCCACCTTATTTGGTCTCGCAACGTCTCTTGGTTTAGGTGCACAGCAAGCCGCTGCAGGTATAAACCATGTGTTTGGTACTGATAGCGGTATTGGTCTACAAATCGGCGTTATTGTTGGTGTTACTCTACTTGCAGTGATCTCTGTTGTTCGTGGTATCGACGGCGGTGTAAAGCTGCTTAGTAATGTAAACATGGTTATCGCATTTGTGTTACTCGTATTTGTTGCTCTCGTTGGTTTTTCAGCAGCGTTTGGTAATCTTCCTAATACTGTTATGGGTTATGTTGAAAACATTATTCCGTTAAGTAACCCACATGGCCGTGAAGATGAAACATGGATGCACGGCTGGACAGTATTCTACTGGGCTTGGTGGATTTCATGGTCACCGTTTGTAGGTATGTTCATTGCGCGTGTATCTGAAGGTCGTACAATTCGTGAATTCTTAATTGCCGTATTACTTGTGCCTACCGTTGTGACTATCTTCTGGATGTCTATTTATGGTGGTATCGCTATTGAACAAGTTATTGATAAAGTGGGTGTACTAGGTGAGAAAGGTTTAACTGATGTACCACTTGCGATGTTCCAAATGTTTGAAGCCCTGCCAATGTCGCAAGTGCTTTCATTCATTGCAATTGTGCTGGTACTCGTGTTCTTTATTACGTCATCTGACTCAGGTTCTTTAGTTATCGACTCTATCACTGCCGGTGGTAAAGTTGACGCGCCAGTGCCACAACGTATTTTCTGGGCAACAATCGAGGGTGCGATTGCTGCAGCGCTTGTTTGGATTGGTGGCACACAAGCTATCGAAGCATTACAAGCCGGTGCCGTATCTACGGGCTTACCGTTTACCTTTGTATTGCTATTAATGTGTGTAAGTTTAATCCTTGGTCTACGTACAGAGCCAAGAAACTAACCACTACCTTTAAATAAAAAACGCCGCTATATGCGGCGTTTTTTATTTATAAGCTTTGCTCATTTAATTTAAATTACTCGTCATAAAATCTGTGCTGTTAAGCACGCTATATGAGCAATTCGCTTAGCGGTGTATCTGGGCGGTAATGATAAGCAATTTGCGCTTGTAACAGCTCTGCGGTGGCAATGGCATCGGTCAGTGCGTTATGGTTTTGATACGCAGGTAACGAGTAACGAATGCGAGAATCCGCAAGACGAACGGAATCAAGCTTAGAATTAAACAACCTACCTAGTAGACCTTGTTTTGCTCTAAGCGCCCTGCTTTCAAGCTCCAACGTGTCTATTACTGCAAACTCAAGGCCTTCACCCAATCGCGATTGTAGCGCTTGATACAAAAAGTGTCGTTCAATGGGAGCAAAATGCACCACTATGACTTTACCTTTTAATGCTGCTAGTAATGGCTCCATAATAGATGAAAAATCTGGCGCGTCACTTACTTCTGAATGGGTAATACCATGAATAACGATCGACTCTTCAGCGAGCTTACGTCTTGGTTGTACAATCCAATGCTGGCTATCTTTACAAAAGATGCGCCTAGCATTAAATGGAATTAAACCAACACTGACTATATCGTCATTTTGAAAATTTAGACCGGTCGTTTCAAAATCAAGCGCCACTAAGGGTACGTCGCTAATTGGCATGTTTAAATCACAAATAGCGGCTTGATAAAACTCTTGAATTAACGGCTGTTTGCTAGCCGCCAATAACTGCTGATACCGAGTCGGCCAATCAAGTTTTACACCTTGTTTAGCCATTACTTCATCCCTGTATTGGCAGAGTATCTGAATTTAAGGAAATTCTGCGCTTTATCTAAAATCGCAAACGCTTCTTTAAGGTTGCGCTGCTCAAAAGGCGATAGTAAATGTGGCTCAAGATCGTTATCTGGGGCTTCGTCTAACTTTTCAATTTGCCATGCTTGGTGGCGAATACGAACCATCGAAATGTATTCTAAGGCATCTCGAAGATCTTGCGCTTTCCCTGCGGGTAAAAGCTTTGCTTCGATGATATCTTCTAAACGCTCGAATGAATTTTGTTTACGACTGCCTATTGCTAAAGCATGAACACGAATTACATCTGATAATGGCGCAGTACCGCGGCGTTTTAAGTTCATAGAACGCTTATGCTGACCATTATGCTCTAGTACAAAATCTTTAAAGAAACCTAAAGGCGGTGTTCTGTTACGGGCATTGGCTGCAAGGTTAGCCAAGAAACGCTTATTCTTACGCCCTTCAGTTGCAATAAATCGTTTGAGCTCATCAGCCCATTTGGTTTTACCGTAAACGCCATCTAAATCAAAAAAGATAGAGCTGTGTAATAAAGCCTGTGGTTTTGGTTCTGCCATCCAGCCTGCAAATTGCTCTTTCCACTGCTCACGAGTTAAACGCCACTTTTTAAATGACGCCATGATTTCCCCTTCGCAGTATTTATAGCCACATTCAGCTAAACCATCACAGACAAAGTCAGCGAGCTTTTGAAAATATTCGTCATGTAATTCCTCGTTAAAGCTATTATCAAGGATAATGGCGTTATCTTGGTCGGTAACAATTAATTGCTCATCACGAGCCATTGAACCTAAGGCAATAAAACAATAAGGAATGGGTGGCGGGCCAAATTTTTCTTCGGCTAAATCAAGTAAACGCTGTTTAAAGGTACGCCCTATTACAGCCATTGCTGTACCAATCATATGAGAGTTAGCGTCTTCGTTTACCATGCGTACAAACACGTTAGGTAGCTGACGTGCATAATGCGCTAAATCTTCCACAGATTGCTGAGCTAAAATACCCCGCACTAACAATAAACTGCTTTGTGATTCATATCGCAAAATGTCAGATAACGAAATAACACCGATGGGCTTTTTCTTAACAACGACAGGTAGGTGATGAATGTTATCTCTGAGCATAGCAAGCACAGCCTCAAACACATAGGCGTTGCTATCGAGTAAGATAAGATCCGTTTGCATAATTTGCTCGGCAGGTGATTCGTAACTTAAGCCTTCAGCAATCACACTGGTGCGCAAATCTCGGTCTGTAATTATGCCAACTACTTGACCATCGTCATCATCAGGATCATCACTGATGGGTTTATCGGCATCTGTTACTAACACAGACGATACCGACTCTTGTGTCATCAATTGGGCAACCATTTGCACAGACGCGTCTTTTGCTACGGTTACTACATCTCTGTGCAGTAATGATTTAACTTTTGCAGTTGTTAAATCATTACTGTCAGCCTGCTCTACAATGGCCTGATGCAGACGTACATTGCCATCAGCTTCAAAGAAGTCTGCAAAGGCTTCGTATTCATCACAATATTGATTAAATAGCTCTACATTAATGCAATACACTAAGGTGTCTTCGAGGGCCTTGGCAGGAAATCGGACTTTGCGGTTCATCAGCAAACCCATTTGTCCGAAAATACCACCGACAGTTAAGCGGTTATACAAATCACCATCGCGTCGATACATTTCGACGGCTCCGGTTCTAATTACATATAAATCGGCAATATCATCGCCGTAATTAAGGATTTGTGTTCCCGCTCTGAAGTAGGCTATCTCTACTTGTGAAGCGAGAGTGTTAACCGCTTCTTCGGGCAAATCATCAAATGGAGCATGATCACTTAAAAATTGTGCTATATCGACGTGTTCGGCTTGCATAAGCGTACCTAGTTTTGAGCTTTTCCTTGATTGTGAGTGTAATCTGCTATTTTTTCAAAGAAAAAATAGCAGATTTAAATGGATTAAGCCTTTTCTAGTTCTTCGGCCAGAAGTTTCGACTCATCACCACGAGGTTTGGTAAAGCGCGCTAAACCAAGATAAATCACAGGTGTAAGGTATAATGTGAACAGCACTGCTAATGCTAAACCACCAAATACCACCCAGCCAATCGCGTTACGCGCTTCGGCACCGGCACCGGTGGATAATATAAGTGGTAATGCACCTAGCAAAGTAGACACTAAGGTCATCGCAATTGGGCGTAACCTCACAAGAGCAGCTTCTTCAACTGCTTCTCTAACACTGCGACCTTTATCTCGTAATTGGTCAGCAAATTCCACCAGCAAAATAGCATTTTTAGCTATTAAGCCAATAAGCATGACCAAACCTATTTGTGAATAAATGTTCAATGATGTACCCGTTAGATACAAGGCCAAAATTGCCGATGTAATGCCAAATGGCACAGTGATCATCACTACAATGGCACTATTAACACTTTCAAATTGCGCAGCTAACACAAGTAATACAATCAAAAATGCCAAAATATAAGTGATCAGCACTTCATTAGCCGTTTCTTCAAAGGTGAGTGCCTCACCCTTAAAGGCTAAACTGATACCAGCTGTCAGGTTTTGCTCAGATATTTCACGGATTTTATTTACAACTTCGGCAATGGTAATGTCATCTGGCATTTCCATGCTTAATTCGATTGCTCGGCGCTGAGCATGGCGCTCTAGTTCTGCTGCAACACCTTCTTCTGTAATGGTTGCCACACTACTCAGTGGCACTAACTGACCATTACGACCCCCAACATATAAGTTTGCTAAGTCACTTGGGTTTGTAATAGTTTGGTTTTGTGCTTGCAGCATAATAGGGATTGATTGGTCGCCGATGTTTAAATCAGCAATGTCATCGCCGTTAATGGCTGCTCTAAGCGTAATAGATATATCACTGAGCGATACGCCGAGCTCTTCAGCACGACGTCTATCAATATTAACCCGTAATTGTGGTTGTGACGGTTGGTACGAGATACGTACTGGCGCCACTTCTGGCAAGGCTTTTTCTATTTCTGCCGAGAAATTTTGTGCCGCTTTAAAGATCTCAAGGTAATCTTGCCCCAATAAAGCAAGCTCAATACCACCGCCTTGACCACGCAAGTTCAAACTATTTGAACCACCTGGATAGCCAGCCGCACCTGGAATGTTTCCTAAAGGCCCACGAATTTTATTGATAATTTCTTGCTGACTAAAATTTCGTTCGTCCCAATGCTTTAACGGCACAGTGATAAATACGATATTCGGATCCCATTGCCCAACGACGGTATAAATTGACTCAATATCACCACTTTCAACATAGGGCAGTAAAATATCTTCCATTTGCACCGCTTGCCTGTCCATAAAGTTAAGGCCGACACCATCTGGGCCACGGGCGAAAATGCGAATTTTACCGCGGTCTTCTGTCGGCAATAATTCATTATCTAAATTGAAATACAGCGCACCAGAGCCTGCTGCAACGAGTAAGCAAGCAAAAAATGTTAGCCATGCATGTTTAAGTACACCATGAATTGAGCGTTTATATATATTCGCTAAAGCATGCCCAACTTTTGCAAAAGGGTGAAAACCACCCTGCTTTAATTTAAGTTTTGAGGTTAGTGCAGGCACTAAAGAAAGCGCTACAAAGCTTGATATAATCACAGCTCCAGCAAGCACACCACCAAACTCTCTAAATAATCGCCCTGCTGTTGAAGGCAAAAAGGCAATCGGCACAAACACAGCTGCTAATACAGCGGTTGTTGCCACCACAGCAAAAAATACTTCGCGGGTGCCAATTACAGCCGCAGCTCTGCGGCCAAGGCCTAAGCCACGCTGACGTTGAATATTTTCACTGACCACAATCGCATCATCTACAATAAGGCCTGTCGCTAATACCAGCGCCAACAAAGTTAAGATATTAATCGAGAAACCAAGCGCCCAAATAAGTGCTAAAGAACCAATTAACGCAACAGGTATGGCAAATGCGGGGACGAGCGTTGCTCGCCATGAGCCAATAAACACCCAAAGTGTGATCACTACTAACAACACTGTCAGTAATAGAGAGTTTATTACTTCATCCACTGAGCTTCTAATAAACTCCGCATCGTCGGAGGTTAAAGTAAATTCCATTTCAGGAAAACGTACTCTCATACGTTCGATTAAGGTCAGCACTTCATCAGAAATTTCGATAGTATTTGATTGAGCTTGGCGTATTATCTCCATGCCAATCACTGGCGTCCCATTTAATCGCACGAATGAACGCGGATCAGCTGGGCCAAAATACACTGCAGCAACATCACCAATACGTGTATCGTCGCGCACTATAATATCTGCCACTTGTTCAGCTGATATTGACGTAGCATCGGCACGAACAATCACCTGTTGATCGCTTGATTTTAAACTACCGGCAGGCACATCAAAGGGAGCTTGGCGAAGTACATTGGCAATATCTGGTACCGTAAGGTTAAAGCTGCTTAGCTTAAGTGGGTCGATGCGCACTCTAAGCACCCGCTCACGGTCGCCATTTAAGCGAACATCAGCAACCCCAGGAATAGTTAAAAACTGCGGGGCTAAGTCAACATCAACGCGTTCAGTAAGTGCTTCTAATGATAAGCTGTCGCTTGATACCGTTAGCGATACCACCGCTTCGGCATCGTTATCAGCTTTAATGATAGATACACGCTCTACTTCTTCGGGCAATTCTCGCTGTACACGGGCAACCGATTCGCGCGTTTCGTTGGCTGCATCATCTAGGTTAACACCCGGGCGAAACTCAACCACAATACGGGCATTATTTTCTTCACTTTGCGCACGAATTGTTTTAACACCACTTACCCGAGCAACAGCCCCCTCAAGTTTACTGGTTACCTCGGTATCAACGGTTTCAGGCGAGCCCCCAGGAAACGATGCTGAAACAGTAATGCGAGGCCTGTCTACATCAGGTAGTTCACGTATTTCAATACCAGCAATAGCGGCAATACCCGCTATGATGATTAACAAATTCAGCACCACGATTAATACGGGGCGACGTATCGCCATTGATGGTAAATCTTCCATCATAGGTTGCTGTTTCATTATCACTCCTTGGCAAGCGTTGTATCATTCATAAAAGTAAGCTCTTGGTTTGGGCGTAAACGTTGCACGCCTTCAGTAACCAATAAATCACCTTCTTTTAAGCCACCAGATACCAATAACCGACCGGCTAAACGCTGTTCAATTTTAACATCAACACGTGTGGCTTTTTTATCAACACTTTTCCACACGTAAGGGCCCGCGGCTCCCCACATCATGGCAGCTTCAGGAACCACTGCATGCTCTTCACCAAGTAAATTAATATGCACACGAAAACTCATACCAGGCATAAACTGATGAGATTCATTATTTAACTTTGCTTTGGTTCTTAAGGTGCGCGCTTGAGGATTAATACGAGAGTCTAACTGGGCAACTTGTGCGCTGTAAGTTTTGTCGCCTAGCCAAGGGATCACTTCAACAGCTGATTTTTCCTTTAAAACATCAATTGCTGCTTCTGGTGCATTAAAGTTAATGTACAGTGTTGATACATCATCAATCGTTGCAATCGCAGTCTGTGTTGTGATCCGGTCGCCAACTTCTACATCTGTTAGCCCCATCACACCACTAAACGGAGCACGAATTTCGCGGTCTTCACGCTCTGTTTTTGCTTGCATCAACTGAACTTTCGCAAGCTCATGCAACGTTTTTGCATCGTCTAAATCGCTTTGTGGTACAGCACCTCGAGCATGGCTTTCTTCGAGCCGCTTCATTGTTCGCTCTGTGTCATTTAAGGTTATTTGTGCTTCTAAAAGAGCAGCTTGCTGCCTACGCGAATCAAGCTCAAGTAGCAAGTCCCCTTTTTTGACATTGTCACCGGGTTTGAAGTGAACAGCAGTCACTCTGTCCCCAACCGCAGGGTATAAGGTTACAGAACGCACAGCTTCAGCACTACCAACTGCTTTTATTTGTTGTTTTGCTTTTTCAACCGTAACTGATTCAACAACTACGTTTGCAGCCTCAGCGACTGATACGCAACTAATTAAGGCAAGAAAAGTCCATGCATGCAATTTGCCAATTATCAAAAGTGTCACCTAAATAAGAATCGTTTTAATTGTTACGAAGTGTAACAGCTTTGTGATCAATAAAAAGGATGCTTCGTTTAATAAACAAATTGATAAGTTAAAATGAATAATTAGAAATACGGCGCTGATTTTGCCGCATTTCTATCTGTAAAATCGTTTATTTAAGTGAGCTATTTTCAGGCAATAAATCCTTACTGATAGCTAAGTCACTTTAAACGCATGTAGCAACAGGTTTTATCCCTCAAACTGGTTTGTATGAATGCAGATTAATCTTATAAATTAATACAGTTAACTGCAGGCACGGTTTTTAAACGCGCTTCTGAGGCAATGGTCACTTCTACACAACCAGAATTAAGATCAATTTCGTCCTTTTGAATAACAGAAAAACGCCCTTCTTGCTCTGCTCTAAGTGCGTATTCAAAGGCATTGTTGCTACCCTCTGCAATGGCAGTAAAAAGCCCACCAATAATTGCACCGGCTAATGCCCCAGCAACCATATCTTCATGATTGCCATCTAATTCATCGATAAGCCCTATTGCAGAGCCACCAACAATGCCTGTTTTTACATTAGATGACAGTTTTACAGGTTTAACATCTTCAACTTTGGCGTAAAATTTTTTAATCATGACCTGCTGATCGGCTCTATCAACACCTTGTGTCGCGCAGCCACCTAGTAATAATAAGCTCACTAGTAGTTTCTTCATACCCATTTAGTCCTATAAAGTATTGCTGTTAGTTAGAATAATAACTACTTAGTTCGTAAGGGACTGTGAGATATATGTAGGTAAGTGTAAAAAAGCGCACTAACTTATTACTAGGTAACTTAACTAAAAAATCCTCGGGTAAATCAGATCTTAAACACTATTGAAGCAACGATATTATGTGTGTTGCTATCATTAATTTTTGTATTTTCATAATCAAGTGTTAAGGCCGTACCACTAGACAATGCATAACCAATACCTAGCCCGGTTAAAAGTGATACTCCAGAGTCTTTTTGATCAACAATAAAGTAATCATCAGAGAATTTTTGAAGAAAGCTAAAATTACTATCCCAAAGTACACTACCTAAATGCGCCCTAACAAATACATTGCCAGTAATTGGGTATGTACCAAGTAAACGCAGATCAAGTGCATTGGTTTCAAGCCCTCCGCTGTAAACAGAATTTTTAACGACCGTACCACTTTGATTAGTTGTTTCGCTATAGACATTAAATTCGGCTTCGCCAAGCACACTAAAACCTGCTTCTATTGCTAGATATTGATTAAATTGGTAGCCGGCAAATCCTCTAAATCCAGTTCCTGTGTCACTGTAGTCATAACGTAACGGTAAAATTTCTTGCTGTTCTATCAAGGGGATAAAATTAACATCGTAGTAATTTTTTTGAGCAGAAATGCCAATGTAACCAAATTTATTTTCGTTAAGCGCTGAATGAGCAAAAAATGGCATTGAACACATTGCCACCGTAAGTAGTTTGTACATTGTATATATCCTTATACTTCAAACGTTTACTTTTTAAAATTAAGAAAAGATAGTGTTGGAGATGGTATCTAAAATAAATAATCGGCAGATTGTACAGCAATAAGGAACAAATGGTAGCTTTTATAGCAATTACAGTGACTTAATAAACAAAGTAACTATATTTAAAAAGCTAACTAATAAATAATCCATAAAAAAACCCCAGACTATGCTGGGGTTTATAAGAAATTTGCTAAAGGTTACTGTTGGCGCTGTGCTTCTTTTTGCGCTCTTTTAGCTTCTTTACGTTTACGAAGTACTTCTTGCGCTTCGTTACCGATGTGACCTTCGCCACGCGCTTGTGCTAATTCGATTTGCTTTTGACGCTCAGCAAAGCGTGCACGTTGCTCTTCTGTTAGGCTGTCGTGACAGTGGTGACACGAAACACCTTCCATGTATTCAGGCTTTTGCTTTTCTTCTTCAGTGATAGGCATACGACAGGCATGGCATTGGTCGTAAGAGCCTTTTTGTAAGTCGTGATTTACCGCAACGCGGTTATCAAATACAAAACACTCACCTTCCCACATGGTTTCTTCTTTTGGTACTTCTTCTAAGTACTTAAGGATACCGCCTTCAAGATGGAATACCTCGTCAAAACCTTGCTCTTTCATATACGCAGTTGATTTTTCACAGCGAATACCACCGGTGCAGAACATAGCGACTTTCTTATGCTTTGCTGGATCTAGGTTTTCTTTTGCCCATGCTGGGAATTCGCGGAATGTCTTCGTGTTTGGATCAACCGCATTTTGGAAAGTACCAATCTCGATTTCGTAATCATTACGCGTATCGATAAGAATCACTTCAGGGTCTGAAATTAACGCGTTCCAATCAGCAGGCTTAACGTATGTACCCACTACTTCACGTGGGTCAATACCTTCAACACCCATAGTTACGATTTCTTTTTTAAGTTTTACCTTAGTACGGTAGAACGGGCATTCGTCATCGTATGACTCTTTAGTCACAATGTTATCTAGGTTTGGTTGTGCATCTAACCATGCTAATAGGTTATCAATACCTTCGCGCTTAGCAGAAACAGTACCGTTGATACCTTCAGCCGCAAGTAACAAAGTACCGCGTACTTCATTGTCTTCCATCACTTTAAGTAATGGTTGGCGAATAGCTTCAAAATCTGGAAGGGCTACAAATTTGTAGAGTGCGCACACAACAAAGTGCTCGCTGGTTACATTGTCTTTATGAACAGCAGTCATGGTTTTACCTTTTGCCTTAAATGCCCATGTGGGGCGTTAACCGAATCGTAAATCCGGCGCATTGAGGGCGCGTATTTTACGCGAATTAGCGATAATTGCAAAAACTGATGCGAAATAGCTGTGTTTTTACTGTCTCCTAGCGAGGCAAGTACGTTATAATGAACAGGATTTACTAAATTTTGCTCATCGGAGATTACGCATTGCATTTTACTGAACTTGGGATTGATACACGCCTCGAAAAACAACTTGCGCATCAAGGCATCACCCAGCCCACTGACATTCAAGCTCACGCGGTACCAACAGCTATCGCAGGCCATGATATTTTTGCACAGTCAAAAACAGGATCGGGCAAAACGCTGGCGTTTTTATTACCTGCTGTACAGCGTGTAATGAAACAAAAAGCACTCAGTAAACGCGACCCTCGCGTTTTGATCGTTGCGCCTACCCGCGAATTAGCAACCCAAGTATACAGCCAATTAAGACTATTAATTGCCGGCACAAATATTAGTGCCGTTAAAATACTCGGTGGCGAAAACTTTAATGACCAAATTAAGGCGCTACGCAAAGACCCTCATTTTGTAGTGGGCACACCGGGGCGTTTAGCTGACCATTTAAGTCAACGTTCATTACAGCTTTCAGGCTTAGAGCTTTTAATTTTTGATGAAGCTGACCGTATTCTAGATTTAGGCTTTACTGATCAAGTTAAAATGATCAACGAGCTTGCTGATCACCGATTACGTCAAACGTTATTGTTTTCAGCAACGCTTGACCATGCACAAGTTGATGCCCTGTCACGTAACTTATTACGTTCACCAAAACAAATACTGTTAAGTGCTTCTAATGAGCAGCATAGTGACATTACCCAGCAGCTTTATTTAGCTGATCATCTAGATCACAAAGAAGCGCTACTTGAGCACTTTGTAAAACAAGACAATGTCGGACAATGCATTATATTTACCGCAACACGTGCCGATACTCAGCGTTTAAGCCAATTATTAACTGATAAAGGCTTTAAAGCACAAGCACTCGCTGGTGACTTAACCCAAGCCAAACGCCTTGAAATCATGGATGCCTTTAGCCGTGAAAACTTTAAAATCTTAATCACTACCGATGTTGCATCACGAGGTCTTGATTTATTAAGCGTGACCCATGTAATTAACTTTGACCTACCAAAGCATGCTGAAGAGTATGTGCACCGTATTGGTCGTACAGGTCGCGCTGGCTTTAAAGGGACTGCTATTTCGTTAGTAGGCCCGAAAGATTGGCCAAGCTACAAAGCAATTAAAGCATTTTTAAATGATGAATTAAGCTTTTTCACCGTTGATGGCCTTGTTGGTAAATTTAAAGGCCTACGTGAGAAAAAACCACAAACGGTTTGGAATAAAGCAGAGAAAAAAGTCGCTGCAAAGCCTGCTAAACCAAAACGTAAAGCTGCCCCTAAAAAACCGAAAACGCCTATTAAACCACCTATTGATGTCGATGGTTTTTCACCTATGCGTCGTAAGAAAAAACCAGAATAGGAATAATAATGAGCATTCTTGGAACAACCCAAACACTATTCGTTAACGAAATGTCAAACGAAGGCGCCTATTTAGATGGCCGTGACTTAGGTGAAGTATTTTTACCAAGTAAAGAAATTGAATTCGAACTTGAAGCTGGTGACAGCGTGCAAGTATTTATTTATTTAGATCATGCAGGCCACCCAACAGGCACCACAAAAAAACCTTTAGCTGAAGTGGGCGAATATGCTCTACTCCGTGTTAAAGCTATTAATAGCACTGGTGCGTTTATGGATTGGGGCCTCGAAAAAGATGTACTTGCGCCATACAATGAACAAAAGCCAAAAATGAAAGAAGGCTTTTCGTATCTTGTACGCTTATATCTCGATAACGCCAGCCAACGTATTTGTGCATCAAGCAACTTTAATAAGTTTTTATCGAAAGAAGAACCAACTTACTCAACGATGGAAGAAGTTGACTTAATCGTTGCCGGTAAAACAGACCTAGGCTACAAAGTACTCGTAAACGAAGCTCACATTGGTGTGGTTTACTACAACACCGTATTTAAAAAGCTATTTGTTGGCCAGCGATTAAAAGGCTTTATTCAAAAAGTACGTGAAGACGGTAAAATCGACGTACTACTTGAAAAGCCAGGTATGGGCAAAGTAAACGACTTAGGCGAAAAAATCTTAGCTAAATTAAAAGCCGAAGGCGGTGTACTTCACCTTGGTGATAAGTCTGACCCAGAAGCAATTAAAAAGACTTTCTCAACCAGTAAAGCAAACTACAAAAAAGCCATTGGCGGCTTGTTTAAGCAAGGTTTAATCGAGATTGAAGCAACGTCGATTAGATTAAAATAAGTTGCGAGTTGCGAGTTGCGAGTTGCGAGTTGCGAAAGATATTTAATTATCTGAAAGAGTAAAGTGAAAGCTTTACTCTTTTTTTATTTTTTATAGGTTCGATAGCCGTAAACTTTCTAACGCTATTTCGAGTATTTTTCATAGATGTGAAAGTCGGTATTGTGTCATAAGCAGACTTTCCGGATTAACTCATTTCTGCCCCAAGAAGTATTTACGAGAATTTGTCAAAAGAGCGAACTTCAGCCGTTCACAATTGCTTTTCTATTACGTCAAAGTTTATTGCTTGCATATTCAAGAAAATGACCCAATCGCTCGTTTTTGTTCCGTGACAAAAGCTAAAACCACTGTGTTTTAGTAGTATTGGCAATTAGTTAAGAAGTTTGTTACAAATGAGTCATTATGAAAAGCGAATGACGCTGCGGTAGAAAAACGAGCGACTTGCTTGCAATAAACATGTTTGGATTTACAACAAAAATTAACAAGGATGACGAAATGGTAAGGTTTTATCTAATTTTTACTGTGCTAGGTGTATTGCTACCCTATGGTGCGTTTGTTCCTTGGCTAGTAACCAATGGCTTAGAAATAGGTCTTTTGTTCAGTGAAGCGGTCGCAAACCCAATTAGTATATTTGCTTGGCTTGATGTCTTAGTTACGGCGATTGTTTTGTTAGTTTTTGTCATAGTAGATGGCCAAAGACATAAAGTGAAGTATCGATATTTTGCCGTGCTGGGAACTTTATTAATTGGAGTGTCGTTTGGGCTCCCAATGTATCTTTACTTAAAAGAAAAACAATCTCTTCAACCACAGCCCTAACTTCGAGTCAGTCGGATCTGGGTCGGAACATTTATTCCTATTTCCTATTAGATTCATTACACAGTGCAGAGCATAGTACTGAGTTTTAACAAACATTTTTACTATTAGTTGAAAGCTTGTACGCAATTCATCCCAATTTAGTGCATCCTCCATAGTACAACCCGCTGCCTCACTTTTGTACAAAGACTTGCTTAGCCAATCACCTTCTGTAAAAAGTGGTTCAGACAAGTCTTTTTATTGACATCTTTCTTTACTTATCAGCCTCTATCTAAACTTGCTTGGTGCGTTAAATGATCAATAAACACCGAGACCTTTTTTGCCAAGTATTTTCTGGAAGAGTAAAAGGCATACAAAACCAAATCTTCAGGCTCATATTCCATTTTCACTACTTCCAGAGAGCCAGAATCTATCTCATTACGACAGGATTCGGTTGGCAGTATAGCAAAGCCCAGAGCTGCCAATGTGCCAGATTTAGCAAGATGCCCGCTATTGACCTTAAATGAAGACTGAACTTTTTGAGTAATAAGCTCACCTTTAGTATTTTTGAAAACCCAAGGTACTCCATTTAACGCAGTAAAAGTATTGATACACGGGACGTGCTTCAAGTCGGTAATCTGAAAAGGTCTAGGATAGGTCTTTAAGAGTTTTGGCGATGCCACAACAGTACTTGGCCAACGTTTTAACTCCTTAGCTACCCAATTATTATCTTCGAGCTTTCCTCGGTGAAAACTTAATATGATATCAAACCCATCAAGTAAATCCTCTTTCGGGCTGATACTTGTATCGCAACATAGTGAAATTGAGGGATGCTTGGTACAAAAAGACACAACTGCTTGAGCTAAAGCAGGCGAGTCTGGCATTAAAACTCTAAGCTGCCCTATGACTTCATGAGAGTGCAGTTTCACTTCCTCAAGAGCATCATTAAGTTTGTCAAACAAAGGCTGTGTGCGTAAGTAGAGATGTTCTCCTGCATCTGTTGGAGCGATTCGGCGTGTGGTTCGGTTGAATAGTCGTATATCTAGTCTTTCTTCCAGCAAAGCAACATGACGACTGACATTTGATGTTGGCAAACTTAAAAATTCAGCAGCCCGTTTAAAACTGTTGTTCTCATAGACAGAGTGAAAACTTTTTAGCCACTGCTGGTCAATTTTATCAAGCACCATATTTTAATCCCATTTTGTTGGATTATAAAAACAATAAAGCACACTTTATTACCAAAAATAGGTCTATACAATACTTATCACTAAGGTTATATGAAAAGGTTTCCGATGAGTTGGTTAGAAAAACTATTAGATAAGAAGAATATAATCAGTACACGTAAAGCTTCGATCCCAGAGGGAATTTGGACTAAATGCCCATCCTGTGATCAGATCTTATATCGCATTGCCCTCGAAGAAAATTTAGAGGTATGCCCAAAATGCGGTCATCATATGAGAATGTCGGCATGCCGCCGCTTAGACAGCTTTTTAGATAAAGGAGAGCGAATTGAGATTGCGAGTGAGCTTGAACCGAAGGACTTTCTGAATTTTAAAGATCTTAAACGCTACAAAGAACGCCTAGCTCTAGCCCAGAAAAGTACTGGAGAAAAAGATGCCTTAGTAGCGATGAAAGGAAAACTTATGGGCTTACCTGTTGTTGCTTGCGCATTCGAGTTTTCTTTTATGGCAGGCTCAATGGGCTCAGTTGTAGGTGCACGTTTTGTTCAGGCAGTTGAAGCTGCTGTAGATGCAAATTGTGGATTAGTTTGCTTTTCAGCGAGTGGGGGCGCTCGTATGCAAGAGTCTCTGATATCGTTAGTGCAAATGTCAAAAACTAGTGCTGCGTTAAATCGTTTATCCAGTAAAGGCTTACCATATATTTCTGTATTAACAGACCAAACACTGGGTGGCGTTTCAGCGAGTTTAGCCATGCTTGGGGATATTAATATTGGTGAACCTAAAGCAATTATCGGCTTTGCTGGACGACGCGTGATAGAACAAACCGTTCGGGAGAAATTACCCGAGGGCTTTCAGCGGAGCGAGTTCCTCTTAGAGCATGGCGCTATAGATATTATTATGGATAGGCGTGAGATGCGTAAACGAGTTGGTGGATTGCTGGCTAAAATGACAAATACAACTATTCCTTTAAACCCATAATTTATAGGTTCTGTAACGAAGCAGAGCTAGCTAACTGGATAAAGCTCACTCTAATATGTATAAAACCATTTAGAGGTATTCAAAGTTATAAAGCCATTTATGCCTAGAACTTTCTATTGCGACCACCGCTAATAAAAGTAGTCTTAGACGTTTTTGGATACAAAAAGTTACCTGAAAGCAGGATTGTAGAGCATTTACCTTAAGTCGATTCTATCAAAAAACGAGTTTGCCCGCTCGTCTGTTTTTCGCTGAATATTTTTTTGAAATCGCCACAAACAAAAAGAGCACTGTATTTAGCGCGATATAAATCACACATACAATGCTCTTTAAAGACTATTTAAAAATAACGAGGTTATTTTAGTGAGTCGTTAATTTCTTTTAGTGTTGCAACTGGGTCTGCCGATTGGGTGATTGGGCGGCCTACAACTAAATAGTCGCTACCATCTTCTACGGCTTGTTTAGGTGTCATGATGCGCTTTTGATCACCTGCATCGCTGCCTGCTGGGCGAATACCTGGGGTAACCAGTTTAAAGTCTGCGCCTAATTCAGCTTTTAGCTTTTTCGCTTCTTGCGCTGAGCACACTACCCCATCAAGGCCTGACTCTTTAGCAAGTTTTGCTAGGTAAATTACTTGCTCTTCTGGCGTTTTATCTACACCTAAACGAGTAAGCTCTGCGGCATCCATACTGGTTAGTACAGTTACTGCAATCAGTAATGGAGCATCATCACCAAACTGCTCTAAAGCTTGTTTTGCTTTGGTCATCATTTCAACGCCACCAGAGGCATGCACGTTAACCATCCACACACCCATTTTTGCAGCTGCGGTTACAGCTTTAGCCACTGTGTTTGGAATATCGTGAAATTTTAGGTCTAAGAATACATCAAAACCTAAGTCGATTAGTTCCTTAACAAAGCTAGGACCAAAATACGTGAACATTTCTTTGCCTACTTTAAGGCGACACGTATCAGGCGATAATTGCTTTACAAACGCAAGAGCTGTTTGTTGATCATCGTAATCAAGGGCAATTAATACTTTTTTTGAATCTTCGACAGACATAACTTTCCTAAAAACTAATGGACTAATATGAATTAAAAACCGTCTATGCCACGGCTTGGAACAATTGTTTCCCAGTGCTTACACGATGGACATACCCAATAAATGGTATGACTGGTAAAGCCACAGTGCTGGCACTGAAAATCAGGTTTGGTTGCGATATAAGACGTTACTAGCTTATCAATTTGATCGAGTACATCTTTAATATCGTTATTTTGCTTGGCAAGTAGCTGTAATAAAAAGCTAAAGCCACGAATAGTCGGATGACGCTTTAAACTATCCGTTAAAAATTTGATTGCTTGCTCAATATGGCCTTGTTCAAGTAAAGCTTGGCAATGTTTTATTTTTATTAATACACCACCTTTATCGAGCAACTCGTTGAGTAACTCATGAAATTGGTGGGTTAGGTTTAATTTTTGATAACTAACTGCAAGCTCTTCAATAAATACCGGCGCAAAAAATGTAAATTGGCTAATAAGCTCGCGCCAATAATAAATTGCTTTTACATAATCTTCATTGGTAAAGGCACTGTGGCCAAGCTCATACAATGGGCGAATGGCTTTATGGTTTAAGCTTATGGCTTTACGCATAATTTGCGTATCGTTATCTTGTAAGGCTGCTTCGCAGTAAAAATTAGCAATGGCTTTCACATGCTGAGGTTTAGTAAATAAATCACTGTGTGCCTCGAACATGTTAATGCCCTTTTCCCATTCACGTGTTTGTGAATAAAGGTTAATAATTGGCTCTAGTGCCTCTTTATGCCCTGCCTTTACAAGCCAGACTAAATGCTCTTCTGCGCCGTCTAGCAAACCTGCCATAATATAATCTTCAGCAAGTTCTAGGCGACTGGTTGCAGCTTGTTGTTCATCAAGGCTTGGATGTTTTAATAGCAGCTCATGAATTTTAATTGCGCGATCAAGCTCGCCGCGACGGCGAAACATGGTGGCCAATGTTGAATAATGCTCAACTGAGTCAGCTGCAACTTCGAGTAGATTAATAAGGTGTTCTAAGCCCTGGTCTTCTTCTCTGTCTAAGAGAAATTTAAGGCCTTTAGAATATTCAGAGGTAATTTGGCGGTTAAGCTGATGAGCTTGGTTTTTAGCGCTGTTTTTGCCCATTATCCAACCGTAACCGGCTGCAACGGGTAAAAGTAAAAACAGAAGCTCAATCATGATTAGGTGTCTTTATTAGCAACAAGCTTTTTATTGTTTTTTTCAGGCGCTAATTTCTTCTTTAAGCGATAATTCTGCCACTTTAACTGAGAAAACAGTGTAAAGCTTATAAAACAACCAATTGCGACACCTAAAATAAAGCAGATACTTATTACAACAGCTAGGGGTAAGGTATTACTGGCGATTAAATAATTGATTTGCACCAATTGTGGATTCTGTGAACCAAGTACAAACGCAATAAATAAACACAGCGCAATTAATACAATTTTTAATACCCTAAACAAGTAACTACTCCTGTATAAAACTAGGCAATACTCGCATTTACGCGGTCACGTAATTCTTTACCTGGTTTAAAATGTGGTACGTGCTTACCGTCTAACTCAACTGTTTCGCCAGTCTTTGGATTACGACCTGTGCGAGGAGAACGATAATGCAATGAGAAACTTCCAAAGCCACGGATCTCGATGCGATCTGAGCTAGATAATGAGCCGGCCATTTGTTCAAGAATTTCTTTAACGGCATTTTCAACATCTTTCACAGGGATGTGTGCGTGTTGCTCAGCAAGTTGTTCTATCAATTCTGACTTAGTCATAGCGTTTCCTTAAAGAGTGGTAAAGGAAGGGCAAAGCTGCCCTTCCAATTTAAAAAGACTAGATATTAGTCTTTTTGAGCATTTTTGAATGCTGCAGCCATAGCGTTTTCGAACGCTGGCTCTTCTTTCTTAAGCTTCTCTAGTACTTCTTTCTCTTCAGCTTCGAAAAGAGCTTTAACAGATAAGCTTAAAGTGCGGTTCTTACGATCAACACCAACGTATTTCGCTTCGATTTCGTCGCCTACAGAAACTACAGTAGTAGCATCTTCAACGCGCTCTTGAGCGATATCAGCTACACGGATGTAACCTTCAACGCCTTCGATTAGCTCAACAGTTGCGCCTTTCGCATCAACTTCAGTCACTTTACCTTTAACAATAGCACCTTTTTTGTTTGCGTCCAGGTAGTTATTGAATGGGTCAGCTTCGATTTGTTTAACGCCTAGAGAGATACGCTCACGCTCTGGGTCAACTTGTAATACGATAGCAGTGATTTCGTCGCCTTTCTTGAATTCACGTACAGCTTCTTCGCCTGGCGTGTTCCAAGAAATGTCTGAAAGGTGAACAAGACCGTCAATACCGCCTTCAAGACCGATGAAGATACCGAAGTCAGTGATTGATTTGATCTTACCAGTAACTTGGTCGCCTTTGTTTTGTAGACGAGCAAATTCTTGCCATGGGTTAGCAATACATTGCTTAAGACCAAGAGAAATACGACGACGCTCTTCGTCGATTTCAAGAACCATAACTTCAACAGTGTCACCTAGTGAAACAACTTTTGAAGGGTGGATGTTCTTGTTAGTCCAATCCATTTCAGAAACGTGTACTAGACCTTCTACGCCTTCTTCGATTTCAACGAAACAACCGTAGTCAGTAAGGTTAGTTACACGACCAGAAAGCTTAGAACCTTCTGGGTAACGACCAGCGATAGCTGCCCATGGATCTTCGCCAAGCTGTTTAAGGCCTAGAGATACACGAGTCTTTTCTTTGTCGAATTTAAGAACTTTAACTGCGATTTCGTCGCCAACATTAACGATTTCTGAAGGGTGCTTAACACGCTTCCACGCCATGTCTGTGATGTGTAGTAGACCGTCAACACCACCAAGGTCAACGAACGCACCGTAGTCAGTAAGGTTCTTAACGATACCTTTAACTTCTTGACCTTCAACAAGGTTAGCAAGAAGCTCTTCACGCTCTTGTGAGTTTTCTGATTCGATAACTGCACGGCGAGAAACAACAACGTTGTTACGTTTTTGGTCAAGCTTGATTACTTTGAACTCAAGCTCTTTACCTTCAAGGTGAGTTGTGTCACGTACTGGACGAACATCAACAAGTGAACCAGGTAAGAATGCACGGATTGAATCAACTTCAACAGTGAAACCGCCTTTAACTTTACCGTTGATAACACCAGTAACAGTCTCTTGCTCTTCACATGCTTTTTCTAAGCGGATCCACGCTTCGTGACGCTTCGCTTTCTCACGAGAAAGGATAGTTTCACCGAAACCGTCTTCGATTGCGTCTAAAGCTACATCTACTTCGTCGCCAACAGCAACTTCTAGTTCACCAGCAGCATTTTTGAATTGCTCAGCAGGGATTGCACTTTCAGATTTAAGACCAGCATCAACAAGTACGATGTTGTTCTCGATTGAGATAACTGTACCTTTAACGATAGAGCCTTGCTCTGCTTCAAAACCCTTTAGGCTTTCTTCAAATAACTGCGCAAAATTTTCTGACATTATACGTCTCTAAATAATTAAATAACCAATTAGCAACCATGCTGCATGGGGTTGTTAAAATCGCGCTAGCATCCTGCCGGCACCTTATAAATTTACTTTTTAGCTTTTGGAAGCTTTCCTGCAAGTACTGCTTCGTCGAGTAAAGTTACTACTTTATCAAACACTTGCATCGCATCAAAATCGCTAGTATCGATTTCAATGGCGTCTTCTGCAGGCACTAATGGCGCAACCTCACGTGTCATATCACGGTGATCTCGCGCTTTTATGTCCTCAAGTAGACCACTTAGTGTAACATCAAGACCGCGTTCATTCAACTCAGCAAAGCGACGACGTGCGCGCTCTTCAGCTGTAGCAGTTAAATATATTTTCAACGGTGCATCAGGAAACACAACAGTGCCCATATCACGACCATCAGCAATTAAGCCATTTTCTGTACGAAATGCACGCTGACGGCGTAATAATGCTTCTCTCACTCGTGGTAAAGCTGCGATTTTCGATGCAGCTGCACCCACTTCTTCATTACGAATCGTGGTTGTGACGTCTTCGCCTTCCAACACAATTTTCGATGTGTGAGTGTGGCTATCAACCAAAAACTGCACATCTAAGTTTGCTGCAAGTGGTACTAATGCATCTTCATTATCTAATTCAATCTGATGGTGAAGCGCAGCAAGTGACAGCACACGGTAAATCGCACCGCTGTCTAATACATCCCAACCTAATTTCTCGGCTAACAAGCGACATACAGTTCCCTTACCTGAACCGCTTGGACCATCGATGGTGATTACGGGCATTGATAACGCCTGCATTTATAACCTCCTGCAATGCACACCAAAATAAAACCGGAATATTATACGCCAGTTATTAAAATAGATCCGCACTTAGAGTGTAACTTTTTATATTTTCTTCTGTTTTATTGACTTGAGACAGACTCTAGAACTTTGAAAAATGTAGGAAACGTTTTATACGTACACTTAGGATCGTTAATGGTTATCGGCTTGCCACCCACTGCAACCATCGCAAAACACATTGCTATACGGTGATCGTTATAGGTATTAATCGCAACATCATTAAATGTGTCAGGTGGAGTAATTTCGATAAAATCTTCACCTTCTACAACCTCTGCACCTACTTTTCTCAGTTCGGTTGCCATTGCATATAAACGGTCAGTTTCTTTAACACGCCAGTTATAGATGTTACGAATCGCCGTTTTACCCTTTGCAAAAAGTGCTACAGTTGCCAGTGTCATGGCCGCATCAGGTATTGCGTTAGCATCAATATCTACAGCATTCAGCTCGCCTTTGCGAACCACCAGCTTTTCATCGTACCAATCGATTTTTGCGCCCACTTGTTCCATAACTTTGGCAAAGCCAATATCACCTTGAACAGACGCCGCACCTACCCCATTAATTTCAATTTCGCCGCCCGCTATTGCAGCTGCCGCAACGAAATAAGAAGCACTTGATGCATCACCTTCAACCATAATACGCTCAAGTGCTTGATACTGCTGACAGCCTTTTACATAAAACGTTTCGTAGTTGTCATGGCTTACAGTAACACCGAAACGCTTCATCACATCTAGGGTAATATCAATGTAAGGTTTAGACACCAGCGTGCCTTTAATGGTAATTTCTGTGTCGCCATTAAATAACGGTGCTGCCATTAATAGCGCTGTTAAAAACTGGCTTGAAATACTGCCATCAATGGCTACTTTACCACCATTGATTTTACCGCCTTTAATAGCCAGTGGTGGATAGTCGTTATTTTTTAAGTAAGTTACATCACCACCCAGTGCTTGCAATGCATCAACCAAATGGCCGATTGGGCGTTCTTCCATGCGTGGCTCACCAACAAGCTCATACTCACCTTCAACAGCAGCAAGTACAGCTGTTAGCGGGCGATACGCAGTTCCAGCGTTACCTAAAAATAACGGTTCAGATGGTGTATTAAATTTACCCGCTACACCTTCAACGGTCGCCACTGTTTTGTCTTCATTAAGCGTAACATTAACACCTAATAATTTTAGTGCGCCAAGCATATGACGGATATCGTCGCTATCAAGCAGGTTTTCGACCACTGTTGTACCTTTAGCAAGCGCTGCTAAAAGTAAAATACGATTTGATAAGCTTTTTGAGCCGGGTAAGGTTACGCTACCATTAACTTTTGCAATAGGTTCAAGACGTAGTTGTTCCATTTAACTATTCTCCTTTGCAAACTTAGCCATAAAATCAACCAAGGCTTGCACGCCTTCAAGTGGCATTGCATTGTAAATACTTGCGCGCATACCACCGACAATACGGTGACCTTCAAGGGCTAATAAGCCTGCTTCTTTTGACTCACTAATGAATTTATCATTCAGCGATTCATCATTTAACCAAAACGGAACGTTCATACGCGAACGGCAATGCTTAGCAACTTTATTGCTATAAAAATCTGAGCTATCAATATAATTGTAAAGTAGCTCGGCTTTTGCGATGTTTTGCTCTTCCATCGCCTTTACACCACCATTTGCTTCTAGCCATTCAAACACTTCAGCGGCTAAGTACCATGCAAATGTCGGTGGTGTGTTGTACATGCTGCCTTGTTTCGCTTCTAATGCATAATCAAGAATACCCGGCTTTGCAAGACCTTCACGTTCAAGTAAGGTTTTACGGATAATTACAATAGATAAACCAGATGGGCCGATATTCTTTTGCGCACCAGCGTAAATAAGATCAAACTGATTTACATCAAATTCGCGCGATAAAATAGTCGACGACATATCAGCAACAATCGGTGCTGATGGGTGTGATGGTACGTCAAAAATTTCGATGCCATCTACGGTTTCATTCGGGCAATAGTGAATATATGACGCATCAGCAGGTAATTCCCAGCTGCTTGCAGGCTTAATTGAAAACTGACCATTTTGCTGTTCATCATCACGTACGTTGATACTTTGAACTGTGGTGAATTTTGCCGCTTCTTCTGTTGCACCTTTCGACCACACGCCATTTTCACAGTAAATAGCAGGCTTACCATCAAGGTGAAGATTCAGCGGTACAGCACTAAATTGACCACGACCACCGCCATGCATAAATAATACTTCAAACTCATCGCTAATATTCATTAAGCGACGCAGGCTTGCTTCACATTTAGCAGTAAGCGCTAAAAAGTCGCTGCTGCGATGGCTAATTTCCATCACAGATACACCTAAACCTTGCCAATCAATAAATTCTTTTTGTGCTTTTTGCATAACTGCCGGCGGTAGCATTGCCGGTCCTGCACAAAAATTATATTTAGTCATTACTTTGCCTCATTCCAGTAATTATAGTGCGGATAAAAAAAGCGGCCGAAGCCGCTTTTTAAATCAATGTTATTCTGAAGGTGGGTTATCACCCGCTTCTTCAGGATTAGTATCGACTACTTCAACGGCCTCGCCTTCGATGGCTGCAAGCTCATCAACTTCGATTTCTTCGATACGTTGTAAACCAACTACTTGCTCTTCGTCAATAGTTCGTATCAAAATAACGCCTTGAGTATTACGACCAACCGTAGAAACCTCATTTACACGAGTACGTACAAGTGTACCGCGATTAGAGATAATCATGATTTCGTCGTTTTCATCAACCTGTACTGCACCAACCACAGCGCCGTTACGTTCGCTAACTTTGATTGATACAACACCTTGAGTTGCACGGCTCTTCGATGGGTAATCTTCAAGTGCTGTACGCTTACCGTAACCGTTTTCTGTCACAGTTAGGATTGCACCATCTGATTTAGGAACGATTAACGATACAACGCGTTGATCGTCTGCCATCTTAATACCGCGAACACCTGTTGCTGTTCGGCCCATTGGACGTACGCCTTTAAAGCGAATTTCCGGGTTACCGTTTTCATCAAGTACAGGGTTACCGTTTTCGTCTAATACTTCAGACTCTTCAGCTTCTTTAAAGCGTACAACTTTACCAGCATCAGTAAATAGCATGATTTCATTCGTGCCATCTGTGATATCAACCCCAATTAGGCTATCGCCTTCATTAAGGTTAACGGCAATGATACCGCTCGCACGTTGGCGGCTATAAGCTGTTAATGGTGTTTTCTTAACTGTACCGAACGCAGTAGCCATGAAGATGTATTTATCTTCTTCGTACTCACGTACCGGTAAGATAGCAGTAATACGCTCATCTGCTTCAAGTGGTAATAGGTTAACAATTGGCTTACCACGCGCTGCACGGCTTGCTAATGGTAACTGATATACTTTCAACCAGTATAAGCGCCCTGCAGTTGAGAAGCACAGAATTGTATCGTGTGTATTAGCAACCAATAGACGCTCGATGAAGTCTTCATCTTTCATCTTCGTAGCTGACTTACCTTTACCACCACGACGCTGTGCTTCGTAGTCAGATAATGGTTGATACTTAACGTAACCTTCGTGAGAAAGCGTTACTACAACGTCTTCTTCATTGATTAGGTCTTCAAGGCTAATATCGTGAGCAGCAGCGCTGATTTCAGTACGACGCTCATCACCATATTGTTCTTTAATTTCTACTAGCTCGTCACGGATAACTTCCATTAGACGATCAGGGCTTGAAAGAATGTGTAAAAGCTCGGCAATTAGATCAAGTAACGTTTGGTACTCGTCTAAGATCTTCTCATGCTCAAGACCCGTTAGTTTGTGTAAACGTAGGTCAAGAATTGCTTGTGCTTGTTGCTCAGATAAATAGTATTGACCATCACGAATACCTAAGTCTGCAGCTAACCAATCAGGGCGAGCAACGTTATCTTCACCTGCTTTTTCAAGCATAGCTTTAACAGTGCCTAGCTCCCAAGGGCGAGCTGTTAGTGCCACTTTAGCTTCAGCTGGTGTTGGTGACTTACGAATTAGTTCGATAATTGGGTCGATGTTCGCAAGAGCAATTGCTAAGCCTTCAAGCGTATGAGCACGGTCACGGGCTTTACGTAAATCGAATACTGTACGACGTGTAACAACTTCACGACGGTGAATGATAAACGCTTCAAGCATTTCTTTAAGGTTAAAGCACTTAGGTTGGTTGTTATCAAGTGCAACCATGTTCATACCAAACACAGTTTGTAACTGAGTTTGTGCATATAGGTTGTTTAAGATTACTTCACCAACATCACCACGTTTGATTTCGATAACGATACGCATACCGTCTTTATCTGATTCGTCACGTAGTGCGCTAATACCTTCAATTTTCTTATCTTTAACTAACTCAGCGATTTTTTCGATAAGACGCGCTTTGTTAACTTGATAAGGGATTTCGTGAACGATGATTGTTTCACGACCGGTTTTTTCGTCAACTTCGATTTCAGCACGAGCACGGATATATACTTTACCACGACCTGTTAGGTACGCTTGCTCAATGCCTTTTTTACCGTTGATAATCGCCGCAGTCGGGAAATCTGGACCCGGGATATATTCAATTAGATCTGCAATTGACATATCTGGGTTTTGAATAAGCGCTAAACAGCCGTTAATAACTTCTGTTAAGTTATGCGGAGGAATGTTCGTTGCCATACCAACCGCAATACCTGATGAACCATTAACTAGTAAGTTAGGTACTTTAGTAGGTAATACGTCAGGAATTTGCTCAGTACCATCATAGTTAGGTACGTAATCAACGGTTTCTTTTTCTAAGTCAGCTAATAATTCATGTGACATTTTCGCCATACGGACTTCCGTATAACGCATTGCTGCCGCAGAGTCACCGTCAACAGAACCGAAGTTACCTTGGCCGTCAACAAGCATATAGCGTAATGAGAAAGGCTGCGCCATACGAACGATGGTGTCATATACCGCGCTGTCGCCATGTGGGTGGTACTTACCGATTACATCACCAACAACACGTGCTGATTTCTTGTAAGGTTTATTCCAATCATTATTGAGTTCGTTCATTGCAAATAAAACACGACGGTGAACTGGCTTTAAGCCGTCACGTACGTCTGGCAATGCACGTCCAACGATTACACTCATTGCGTAATCAAGGTACGAATTTTTTAATTCATCTTCAATATTGACTGGCAGAATTTCATTGGCGAGATCAGTCATTTGATTTCACATTCCTTCAGTATTGACTCACAAAGAGGCACAATGCCGTCTTAAGAGCTTTAGTTATTATTTCCAGACCATGCTATCACAATTTATTTAGATTTACAGGCGCTAAATCTTTGCGATTTAGTAATTTCCCCCTATATAATGGCCTCAGATTGACGAGGAAGTTTTTTATGACCGAACATCAAAATGTAGATAATGCAGAAATTGCAAAGTTTGAAGCCATCGCAGAACGTTGGTGGGACCGCGACGGAGAGTTCAAACCTCTTCATGAAATAAATCCTC
The DNA here is from genome assembly GCF_051235485.1 of Pseudoalteromonas nanhaiensis. NCBI lineage: Bacteria > Pseudomonadati > Pseudomonadota > Gammaproteobacteria > Alteromonadales > Pseudoalteromonadaceae > Pseudoalteromonas > Pseudoalteromonas nanhaiensis. The sequence continues at coordinate 138,890 of NZ_JBPNYQ010000003.1, forward strand.
TTCGCTTGGATTTTGTCGCCGATAAAGTAGGCGGCTTATTTGATAAGGAAACCTTAGATGTTGGCTGTGGTGGCGGCATCTTAAGTGAAAGCATGGCGCGCATGGGCGCTAAAGTAACCGGTATCGATATGGGCCAAGAGCCACTCACCGTTGCTAAGTTACACAGTTTAGAAACAGGTGTGCCTGTTGACTATATAAAAGTACCAGCAGAACAGTTTGCGGCTGAGCACCCTGCTCGCTTTGACGTTATTACCTGTATGGAAATGCTTGAACATGTTCCAGATCCTGCGTCTATTATTCGTGCTGTAGCAGAACTTGCTAAACCGGGCGCCGATGTCTTCTTTTCAACACTAAACAAAACACCAAAGGCCTACTTGTTTGCCATTGTGGGTGCAGAAAAGCTTTTAAAAATGGTGCCTGAAGGTACCCATGACCATAAAAAGTTTATCAAACCTGCACAACTTATTGCCTGGGCAGAAGAAGCGGGATTAAAAGTAAGAGCCAGCACAGGCCTGAACTATAACCCGTTCTCTAAGCAGTACAGTTTAAATGATGATGTAAGTGTTAATTACATCCTGCACTTTGAGAAATTAGCCTAATGAGTGGTGTAAACGCACCCTCTATCGATTTTGATGCTTTTATTTTTGATCTCGATGGTACGCTCCTTGATACCGCCGATGATCTGGGTCATGCATTAAATCGTGTATTAGCCGATGCAGATATTGCCCCAGTCGCTGAACATATTTATCGTCCTGCAGCTTCAAACGGAGCCAATGCATTATTAGAGATTGGTTTTGGTGATAAGTGGCCTGATGTAGAACAACTGGCTTTACGTCAACAGTTACTCGATTATTACGCTGATGATATTGCCGTACACAGTAAATGCTTCAACGGCATCGAGCAGCTTTTAATTGCACTTGAGCAAAACAATATTAAGTGGGGCATTATGACCAATAAGCCCGGCTTTTTAACTGAGCCCTTAGTGCAAGCGATCCCATCTTTAAGCAATGCTCAAGCCGTTGTCAGTGGCGATACATTAGCTGTTTCAAAACCATCACCGGATCCACTGTTACATACAGCTGAGATCTTAGCGGTTGATCCAACTCGTTGTTTATATATCGGTGATGCTGAGCGAGATATTCAAGCTGCAAAAGCAGCTAATATGTACAGTGCAACGGCGCTTTGGGGTTACATACCGAGTGTTGACGCTGCGCTTGGCTGGCAGGCAGATTTTAATTGGCATTCGCCAATTGATGGCTTTAACCATATATAGTGTTATTTATTATCTAAAACACCATATATTGTGATCTGATTCACTTTTGAACATTCTTTGATGATAAAAAAATCAGTCGAAATTTATTTTTTAAAACGGTAAATTTTCTGGATCTTGAGTTGATTTCTACAAATTTCGTCGTCTGTGAATGTTCAAAGGTTAATGGTCACTAACACAATGCGCTTATCCAATAGTTATCCACAAAATGGGGCAATTCTATCCCTTGCAAAACAGCGCAGACCACACTATCTTGTGATCTGCAATTTAAACAACACCAGATATTGTGGCTAAATGTTATTCAATTAGCTGCATATAGTGTTTAATAATAATAATTACATAAAGAATACCTTTGTCTTTACAACTAAAATTTCCCAAGGAATACAGGCAAAACTATGAACCAACAGCTATCTGTAAGCAAACGTGACGGCCGTAAAGAGTCACTCGATCTAGATAAGATCCATCGCGTAATCGCTTGGGCCGCAGAAGGTCTGAATAATGTGTCTGTCTCACAAGTTGAATTAAAATCACATATTCAATTTTATGATGGCATTCGCACCGACGACATTCATGAAACAATCATCAAAGCGGCAGCGGATCAAATCTCAAAAGATACGCCTGATTATCAATACCTAGCTGCTCGCTTAGCTGTATTCCACTTGCGTAAAAAAGCGTATGGCCAATTTGAGCCACCACGTTTATATGATCACATTACAAAATTAGTTGAAGACAAACGTTACGATCAGCATTTACTTGTCGACTACACAGAGCAAGAAATCGATGAGTTAGACTCATATATTGATCATAATCGTGATTTAAACTTCAGCTACGCTGCTGTAAAGCAACTTGAAGGTAAATATCTAGTTCAAAACCGTGTTACTGGCGAAATTTACGAAAGTGCACAGTTTTTATATATTTTAGTTGCGGCAAGCTTATTCTCTGATTATCCAAAAGAGACACGTCTTGATTACATCAAGCGTTTTTATGATGCAGTGTCTACATTTAAGATTTCATTACCTACACCAATTATGGCCGGTGTTCGTACACCAACACGTCAATTCAGCTCATGTGTATTGATTGAATGTGGTGATAGCCTTGATTCTATTAATGCGACATCGTCTGCGATTGTTAAATATGTTTCGCAACGTGCTGGCATTGGTATTAACGCGGGCCGTATTCGTGCTCTTGGTAGCCCTATTCGTAACGGCGAAGCGTACCACACAGGTTGTATTCCGTTTTATAAACACTTCCAAACAGCGGTTAAAAGCTGTTCACAAGGTGGTGTTCGTGGCGGTGCAGCAACGTTGTTCTACCCACTTTGGCACTTAGAAGTTGAAAATCTTCTTGTCCTTAAGAACAACCGTGGTGTTGAAGACAACCGTGTACGTCATCTTGACTACGGTGTCCAGTTCAACAAATTAATGTATAGCCGTTTAATCAAAGACGATTACATCACATTGTTCAGCCCGTCAGATGTACCGGGTCTATATGATGCATTCTTTGAAGATCAAGCGAAGTTTGATGAGCTATATGTTAAGTACGAACAAGACGAGTCAATTCGTAAAAAGCGTATTAAAGCAATTGAGTTATTCTCAATGTTTGCTCAAGAGCGTGCAAGCACTGGTCGTATTTACTTACAAAACGTTGACCACTGTAATACACACAGCCCGTTTATCTCGACTGTGGCGCCAATTCGTCAATCTAACCTATGTTTAGAAATCGCATTACCAACTAAGCCACTTAGCAATGTAATGGATGAAGAAGGTGAAATTGCACTTTGTACGCTATCTGCATTTAACTTAGGTGCGATTGAGTCGCTTGATGAGTTAGAAGAGCTTGCTGAACTTGCAGTACGTGCCCTTGATAACTTACTTGATTTCCAAGACTACCCTGTTCCTGCGGCTAAAAACGCAACGATGGGTCGTCGTACGCTGGGTATAGGTGTAATTAACTTCGCATACTACCTTGCTAAAAACGGTAAACGTTATTCTGATGGTAGTGCTAATGCCTTAACTCACAAAACGTTTGAAGCAATTCAATATTACCTAATGAAAGCATCAAACGAGTTAGCGAAAGAACGCGGTGCGTGTCCTAAATTTAACGAGACAACGTATTCTCAAGGCATCATGCCGACAGATACTTACAAGCGTGACCTAGATCAGTTCTGTAATGAGCCACTTCATTTAGATTGGGATTCATTACGTGCGAGCATTAAAGAGCACGGTATGCGTAACTCTACGCTATCTGCATTGATGCCATCAGAGACATCATCACAAATCTCTAACGCAACAAATGGTATTGAGCCACCACGTGGTCATATCAGCGTTAAAGCAAGTAAAGATGGTATCTTAAAGCAAGTAGTTCCAGATTATGAAAACCTGAAAGACAACTATGAGCTACTGTGGGATATTCCATCAAACGATGGTTACCTACAGCTTGTTGGTATTATGCAAAAATTCGTTGACCAAACGATTTCTGCAAACACTAATTATGATCCATCTAAGTACGAAGGCGGTAAAGTACCTATGAAGGTGCTATTAAAAGACCTACTGACTGCTTATAAACTTGGTGTGAAGACCTTGTACTACCACAACACACGTGACGGTGCATCGGATGCTCAAGATGAGCTAACACCAGAGGTAGAAGATGACGGTTGTGCAGGCGGCGCTTGTAAAATCTAATTAAATTAATAACATAACAAAAGCGGGCTCATTTGCCCGCTTTGTCCTGACTGTTTTTTTGAGAAATCACTATGTCATATACAACTTTTAGCCGAAACCATAATAACCAATTACAAGAACCGATGTTTTTCGGCCAAACTGTAAACGTGTCACGTTACGACCAACAAAAGTACCCTATCTTCGAAAAGCTAATTGAAAAACAATTATCGTTCTTTTGGCGTCCTGAAGAAGTTGACGTAAGTAAAGACCGTCTTGACTTCCAAGCGTTACCGGACCACGAAAAACACATCTTTTTAAGCAACTTGAAATATCAAACCTTGCTAGATAGTGTGCAAGGTCGTTCACCTAACGTTGCGTTACTACCCATTGTGTCTATTCCTGAGCTTGAAACTTGGATTGAAACATGGGCGTTTAGTGAAACAATTCACAGCCGTTCATACACGCATATTATTCGTAACGTTACGCAGTCTCCTGAGCTTATCTTTGATGATATCGTCAGTAACGAGAAGATCAGTGAACGTGCTGATGCGGTTACCAAATACTACGATGATTTAATCAATATGATTTCTGTTTACAATCTATATGGTGAAGGTAAACATGTGATCAACGGTGAAGAAGTAAAAGTCAGCTTATTTGACCTTAAAAAGCAACTTTACCTAGCTATGATGTCGGTTAACATTCTAGAAGCTATTCGTTTCTATGTAAGCTTTGCCTGTTCATTCGCGTTCGCAGAGCGTGAACTAATGGAAGGTAATGCGAAAATCATCAAGCTTATTGCCCGTGATGAAGCGCTCCACTTATCTGGCACGCAACACATTCTAAATATCATGCAAGAAGGCAAAGACGATCCTGAAATGGCAATCGTTGCTGCACAATGCCGTGAAGAAGCGATTCAGATGTTTGTTGAAGCTGCTGAGCAAGAAAAAGATTGGGCTGAATACTTGTTTAAAGATGGTTCTATGATTGGCTTAAATAAAGATATCTTATGTCAATATGTTGAATACATCACAAATGCGCGTATGACAGCGGTTGGCTTACCTGCACAGTTCGAAAGTAAGAGTAACCCTATTCCATGGATCAACTCTTGGTTAGTATCAGACAACGTTCAAGTTGCTCCACAAGAAGCTGAAATTAGCTCTTACCTTGTAGGCCAAATTGATTCTCAGGTTGATGCATCAGATTTTGGTGACTTCGATCTGTAATGAGCACTAACACTACTGCAGAGGTTATCCTTGCAGGAACAGACAGCCAGAGTCTCGAATTTGATTCTGGCTGTTCATCTCTCCTTGAATGCCTAGAACAACACAAAATAGACGTCCCCTACCAATGCCGTGAAGGTTATTGTGGCGCATGCCGCGCTAAATTAGTCGAAGGTGATGTGAATTATAACCAAGAACCACTTGCGTTTGTTCGCTCAGGTGAAGTGTTGCTGTGTTGTAGTAAACCCAACGGTAAGGTAAAAATTGAACTTTAATGCCACACAAGATCGTTTGTTTGGTAGAAGTTTTCTTTGTCTGAGACACTTACTGTTTGTTGATCTATCGTTACATCCCACTGTAAGTTTTTAGTCAAATGGCTCGCCAATTGCTCAATAAAGTTTCCATCAAAGGCAATTAAATGGCTGTTATTTATCAGCTCTAATTGATGCTCATATTCTTGTAACCACTCATTGTTTAGCGTAGTTACAACCCATAGTTCGTCAACACGTTTAGCAATTTTACTCAATATTGTAAAATCAGGTTCTCCAACTGCTAGCCACATTTCATAATGCTCATCAAGGGCTTTAATTGACACATCTGGCTCACTACTTTTAAGCCGTGCGTTCATGGTTGCCATTTTATTATGAGAAAATAAGCAGTAGCTTAAAAGCTTTAACACAAAATGTTCATAGCTTTCTTGCCTATCACATGCCGTGGTGAAAACCTCTTGGTGATTTCGCTGTTCGCGCAAATCTGCAATAGTAAAATTGGCTTTAAAAACACGATTCTTATCAGACATAACGAATGTCCATCTAACTGAAACATTCTAAGTATAGTTTACGGTGTAAAATTCGCGACTTAGTTAAAAGTTATAGTATAACGTTATTGCAGATAAAAAATTGCAGTGTTATATTATATCACAACACTCAACAACAAACTTAGAAGTAGTAATAATGAAGCAAATTTCAATTCTTTCTAGTGCTGTTGCCGCTGCGCTGTTCTCTCAATCAACAATGGCTGCTGTGATCACAGGTCAAGTATTAGATAAAAATCAGCAACCTATCAGTAACGCTGAAGTTCACGTTCATGGTAAGTCACAAAGCGTTGTGACCAATAAACAAGGCCAGTTTAAAATCGATGTAGATAACAAAGGCCAATTACACATCAGCAAAGATGATTTTATCGATAAACGTGTTGAAATTAATGGTGACAATCAAAATCTAGTTATTACTCTCACGCCAACATCTGTAGAAACAGTTGTTGTCTATGCTTCTGCGCTTCATAAAAATAGCCTTGAAATGATCTCACCTGTTAACGTATTGGCTGGTGATAATCTTAAAAATAAGGCTAAGCCGACCTTAGGCGAAACACTAAAAGGCCTACCTGGTGTGAATGCTAGTTATTTTGGTCCAGTTTCATCAAGCCCAATCATTCGCGGCTTAGATGGTCCGCGTGTGAAAATCACTCAAAATGGCCTTGATAGCAGTGATGCATCACGTATTGGCCCAGATCACGCAACATCAAATGACAGCCTAGCCGCTGAACAAATTGAAGTGCTACGAGGCCCTGCTACCCTACTTTACGGCTCCGGTGCGATAGGTGGTGTGGTAAATGTTGTTGATAATCGTATTCCTACCGACAATATAGACACTTTAACAGGCGCTGCGCAATACACCCATGACACAGTATCAAACACCAATACTTATGCCGCAAAACTTGAAACCGGTAATGAAGGCTTCAACTTCCATTTTGATGGCACAAAGCGCAAAGGTCATGATTACAAAACACCAACATTCGAGCTTCCTGAAGAGCATGACGAACATGAGGGTGAAGATCATGAAGAACACGAAACCGCTAACCGTGTAGAAAACACTTTTATCGATAGCCAAAATGTTAATTTTGGTACGAGTTATGTTGGCGATCACCTAACACTAGGTGTGTCATATGGTCGCATCGAAACAGATTACGGTATTCCTGCCCATGAACACCATCATCACGAAGAGCATGAAGAAGGTGAGCATCATGATGAACACGAAGGTGAAGAAGAACACGAAGAGTCTGTCTTCGCGCAATTAGAGCAAGATCGCTGGCAAGGTTACATGAGCTATGCGCTACATGATAACTGGATTGAGAATATCTCACTACGTGTGGGTTACACAGACTATAAACATGCCGAAATTGAAGATGGTGCAGTTGGCACTGTGTTTTCTAACAAAACCACTGAAGCACGTGCAACCGTTGAACATAAATTAGGCCTTTGGCACGGTATGGCTGGCTACCACTACACAGAATCAGACTACGATGCTGATGGTGAAGAAGCCTTTACACCAGCAAGTGTAACTAAAACCAATGCACTATTCATGCTTGAAGAGCGTCAATTTGGTGATGTAACCGTTGAATTGGGCGCACGTATTGAGGATTACCAAATTGACTCGGCTGTTAGTATGGCAGAGCATCATCATGACCACGCTCACGAAGAGGAAGAAGGTCACGATGACGAAGAAGCAGAAATCATCAATTACAGCGAAGATTTCACAAATCTAAGTTTTTCTGCAGGTGCAATCTGGCAATATCAAGAAGGCCAAAGTGTTGCGCTTAGCGTATCTCGTTCAGAGCGCGCGCCTCTTAGTGCTGAACTACTTTCAAATGGTGTACACATTGCAACTGGCACATATGAGTTAGGCCTTGGTTATCATATCGAAGACGGAGAAATACACTTTGAGCCTGAAGATATCGATCAAGAAACTGCAACCAACTTTGATTTAAGTTTCCGCCGCTTTATTGGTGACTTTGGTTACACCGTTAACTTTTTCTACAACGACATTGAAAACTACTATTACCAGCAAAGTACTGGGCTCGTATTCGATGAAGAACACGGTCTAGAGTCAGCAGCAGAGGCTGACGAAGACGCAATGGCGGTGTATCAATTTGCAAGTAAAGATGCAAAACTTTACGGTATTGAGTTTGACGTCCACTACCAAGTGTCACCTAGCACATTGGTTAAAGTGTTTGGTGATTCAACAACTGCTAAATTAAAAGATGGCGAAGGTTACCTACCACGTATTCCAGCAAACAAACTTGGTTCTGAACTACAGTATACTGTTGGCGGTTGGCAATTTAGCCTAGCAGGCACTCATTATTTTGAGCAGTCAGATATTACCGCTTATGAGACAAAAACTGACGGTTATACCCTGTTTGACGCATCGGCAAATTACCAACTTGATTTAGGCCCTGTCGATACGCAGCTGTACATTAATGCTGATAACTTAACGGATGAATTAGGTTTCGTTCACAGTTCATTTATTAAAGAAAAAGCACCACTACCTGGTCGTAACTTTAGCTTAGGTATTCGCGGCTATTTTTAATCGCTTTTAATAGTTATAAAAAAACCCTTTCATTTTTAAAATGAAAGGGTTTTTTATTAAGCTTAGAAACTTAAACAATTAGTTAAAAGTTTAGCCCTTTTGTTCAATCTTTGCCCATGAATCACGAAGACCCACAGTTTGATTAAATACTAGTGAGTCGGCTTTGTTATCACGACAGAAATAGCCCATGCGTTCAAACTGGAAGCCCTGCTCTGCTTGTGCATTAGCAAGAGACGGTTCAAGTTTCGCGTTAGCAAGCACCACGAGTGATTCTGGATTTAGCGTTGCATTGAAGTCTTCAGCAGCAGCTGGGTTTGGTACGTTAAATAAACGGTCGTATAAACGTACTTCAGCGGTGATTGACTCACTGGCTGATACCCAATGGATTACACCTTTAACTTTACGGCCATCGCTTGGGTTTTTACCTAGCGTTTCTGGATCGTAAGAACAGAAAATAGTGGTGATTTCACCGTTCTCGTCTTTTTCAACACGCTCAGCTTTAATTACATAAGCACCACGTAAACGTACTTCTTTATCAAGTACTAAACGTTTGAACTTGTTATTTGCTTCTTCACGGAAATCTTCACGCTCGATATAAATCTCACGTGTGAAAGGCACATCACGACGGCCCATCTCTTCTTTATTCGGGTGATTGGCAACTGATAAAGTCTCTACTTTATCTGCATCATAGTTTTCGATAACAATCTTCACCGGATCAAGAACAGCCATTGCACGTGGTGCATGTTCATTTAGGTCTTCACGGATACATGCTTCTAGCATACCCATTTCAACCATGTTTTCTTGTTTAGTGATACCGATACGAGAGCAGAACTCACGCACTGACGCAGGTGTGTAACCACGACGACGTAAACCAGCAATCGTTGGCATACGTGGGTCGTCCCAGCCTTCAACATGACCATTAACCACTAAGTCGTTTAATTTACGCTTAGACATAATGGTGTATTCAAGGTTTAATCGTGAAAACTCGATTTGCTGTGGGTGACACTCAAGGCTGATGTTATCTAATACCCAATCGTATAAACGACGGTTATCTTGGAACTCAAGCGTACACAATGAATGCGTGATACCTTCTAGCGCATCTGAAATACAGTGCGTGAAGTCGTACATTGGGTAAATACACCACTTATCACCTGTTTGGTGGTGGTGAGCAAAACGTACACGGTATAAAATCGGATCACGCAATACCATGAATGAACTTGCCATATCGATTTTAGCACGCAGTACACACTCGCCTTCTTTGAATTCGCCATTACGCATTTTTTCAAATAGCGCTAGGTTTTCTTCAACTGGCGTATCACGGTACGGGCTATTTTTACCTGGCTCTTTTAAAGTACCACGGTATTCACGTGCTTGATCTGGCGATAAGAAACACACATACGCAAGGCCTTTTTCGATAAGCTCAACAGCATAGCCGTATAACGCATCGAAATAGTTAGATGAATACTTAATTTCACCATCCCACTGAAAACCTAACCACTGCACATCTTCTTTAATTGAATTTACGTAATTGATGTCTTCTTTTTCTGGATTCGTATCATCAAAACGTAAGTTACAAAGACCTTGATAATCTTGGGCAATACCAAAATTTAAACAGATAGACTTTGCATGACCAATGTGTAAAAAACCGTTTGGTTCAGGTGGAAAACGCGTGTGTGTAGTCGCATGCTTACCGCTTGCGAGATCTTCGTCGATACGCGTTCTAATAAAGTTACTTGGGCGATTCTCAATTTCCGCCATAGGAGCATAATCCTCAAAATATTGCATGGTGACAAAACTAATGCATTATTACAAAAACAAACCCTAACATACAGTAGTTGAGCCATGTTTATTGAAGATAATAAGCCGATTATTGAATACATTGTTTACAGACGCTGCAAAATCGGTAAAAAAATTGTTCTAACGCAATAAAATGATCATTGACTAGCGATATAGTGCCGTCAGTTTCACTACCAATAAGGAAAAAAGATGGCTTCGCTCAATCAACATAGAGTCTATATTCCAAGCTCTGCGCGTGCTAACCAGTATGTGCTAGTTGAGTTTAAACCTACTGATGAGTTTTTTGCTCAGTTTAGTAATGTAAGCTGTGCTTATAAGCGTCTTGCAAGGGAGTTATTTGCACTATGTGATGAATATGAACTGCACAATGTACATCTGATCGCTAACGATAAGTTACCTGTCGTTCGTTACCATGATGAGGCATATAGTTTAGAAACCGCTAAGCAGATTTTATTTTTCTATAACCCACAATACCACGAAGCACATAATGTGTTTGCCGCTGATGAAGTAAAATGCAAAAAAATTCGTTTATTATTTTTGGCTACAGGTGAAGATATTCGTGCTAATGCAGCAAGTTTTCATCATAACGTACAGCGCGTTATAAACTCATTACAAGAAAAACTATTAAGCGGTCAACCTCCACTTAAAATTCGCGATCACCAGCATCTTACTTATGATTTATTTGCTAAAGCAAAAGGTCACAAAGAAAGCTATGGCTATAAATTGCGTAGCTTATATCCACGCTATCAATCTCGCCAATGTCATTTACCAACACAGCACAGTGAAATGACTTATGCTGGGTTTTCTATACCAGTAACCCGCGCGATTAAAACGCAATTTCAACATATGTTGAATGAAGAGAATTACACGCAATTTTATCAATATATTTTTGATGCATTTAAACGAGCTTGCGAAAAACGAGCGCTAACCCTTGGTGCTTTTATCGCTAATGGTACCCGCCCTATTGTTCGTAATAGCAATATTGATAACGCACAAAGTAACAGTGAACTGCAAAAGCTAACCTTTGATTGCAGCTCAGAGCAAGTGCAATTACAACATTATTGGGATGCAAATCAACTTGTTGATTCTCTACATTTTGTGATTGCCGCAGCCGATAAAGACAAGCATGACATTGGTTATGGTAAGTTTATGAATCAAGTGCAAAGCGCAATTAATGAAGTAACTGACGAGCTGGCCTTTAATCCAACGCGCCAAGATTTACGTGTGCGCTTTTATCAGCACATTAACTATGAGTATTAATTAAATACAATATATAGAATTAGAGGTGACGCACATGCGTCACCTTTTTTATAGCAACCCACTCAGTTGTCCTATCAACGGTTTTTACTTAGTTTAGTAAGGTCCAGTCGCAGTACTTTAGAACGGCGCTCATAGTTATACAGTGCCTTTTTCTTCGCCGGTAACTCATCAACGGTCACCAATTCAAAGCTTTGTTCTAAAAACCAATGAATACTGCGTGTGGTTAAAGCGAATAAATGCGAGTAACCAGCACGTTTAGCTTTATTAATAATAAAACGCAGTAGGTAACTCCCTCTATCTGCATCTCGGTATTGTGGATGAACAGCCAGACTTGCAAACTCCCCCACTTGTTCTTCAGCAAATGGGTATAAAGCGGCACAGGCGATAATTAAACCATCACGCTCAATGACAGTAAATTGCTCTATTTCTATCTCAAGCTGCTCTCTAGAACGCCTAACTAAATAGCCCTGCTCTTCAAGCGGTCTGATCAGATTAATAATCCCGGTAATATCAGATATTGTTGCACTACGTAACTGTTCGGAGCTTTGCGGCGCGATTTGCGTACCAATGCCATCTAATGAGAAAAGCTCTTGTAATAATGCGCCATCTTCTTTGTAACTAACAAGATGACAACGATGTACGCCGCCACGACATGCATCAATGGCCGCTTGTAAGAATACCGTTGCACTTAAACATGAATCAGGTTGATTACGGTAGTTTGCTAAGACAGATTCTGCCTCATTTGGCATAAGCTCGGCAATTGCTTCACCGTTTTCATCCAAGATACCGGCCTCTTTACAAAAACCAAGCATTTTGTCGGCACGTAGTTTTAATGCAACCTGAGTTGCAATTTCTTCAGCGGTTAAATTAAAACTTTCACCTGTCACTGAGGCGGCAATCGGACCAAGGAGTACGATACTGTTATTGTTTAATTGATGACGAATCCCTTCAACATCAATACGTCTTACACGGCCTGAGTGATGATAATCAATGCCTTCGTCAACTCCTAAAGGCTGAGCGATAACAAAATTACCGCTGACCACATTCAAGTATGAGCCAGTCATAGGAGTACTACTTAGCGAGGTCGATAAACGTGCAGTAATATCGAACTGCATTGCACCCGCAACTTTCTTTATTACATCAAAAGTCGCGTTATCAGTAACACGTATTTCATTATGAAACTGACTAGTTATGCCAAATTCTTGCAGTGCCGCATTGAACTGTGGCCTTGCACCAAACACTAAAACAATTTTGATACCTAAGCTCGTTAATAATGCAACATCATTAATGATGCTACGACAACCTGGCTGATCAATTGCTTCTCCGCCGAGCATTACAACGAAAGTTTTACCTCGGTGAGCATTAACATAAGGAGTTGACTGGCGAAATCCATCTACCAATTCTGTGGTACGCACGTGATATTTACCTTTTTTAATAACAGCGTTTTATATAAAAACAAATAAACAAGGTATCAGTGTATGGAATTTTTATTCACAAATAAAGCATTATTATTCTTAATCTACAGCTAGAATTTTCGTGCACAAACTAGGAAACTCTCAGATACAAAAAAGGCCCGCATAAGCGAGCCTTTTTTAAGAGATTAAAACTGATTACCAGCCTGTTTTCTCTTTAAGTGCAGCACCGATGTCAGCTAGTGAACGTACAGTTTTTACGCCAGCAGCTTCTAATGCAGCAAATTTCTCATCAGCAGTACCTTTACCACCTGCGATGATTGCACCTGCGTGACCCATGCGCTTACCTGGAGGAGCCGTAACACCTGCAATGTAAGAAACAACTGGTTTAGTCACGTTGTGCTTGATGTATTCTGCAGCTTCTTCTTCTGCAGTACCACCGATTTCACCGATCATTACGATTGCTTCAGTTTGCTCGTCTTTTTCGAACATTTCTAAAACGTCGATGAAGTTAGTGCCAGGGATTGGGTCACCACCGATACCAACACATGTTGATTGGCCGAAACCAGCGTCAGTAGTTTGTTTAACCGCTTCGTAAGTTAAAGTACCAGAACGTGATACGATACCTACTTTACCAGGCTTGTGGATGTGACCAGGCATGATACCGATCTTCGTTTCACCCGGAGTGATAACACCTGGGCAGTTAGGACCGATCATACGAACACCAGTTTGCTCAAGCTTAACTTTAACGTCAACCATGTCTAGTGTTGGGATACCTTCAGTGATACAAACGATAAGCTCGATGCCAGCATCGATAGCTTCTAAGATTGCATCTTTACAGAAAGGTGCTGGTACATAGATAACTGATGCAGTTGCACCAGTTGCTTCAACAGCGTCACGTACTGTGTTGAATACTGGAAGACCAAGGTGCGTTTGACCGCCTTTACCTGGGCTTACACCACCAACCATTTGTGTACCGTACTCAAGCGCTTGCTCAGAGTGGAAAGTACCTTGGCCACCTGTGAAACCTTGACAGATAACTTTTGTATCTTTATTGATTAATACAGACATTATTTGCCCTCCGCAGCAGCAACAACTTTTTCAGCTGCGTCTGTTAGTGATTCAGCAGCGATGATGTTAAGGTCAGAATTAGCAAGTACTTCACGACCTAGTTCAGCGTTAGTACCTTCTAAACGTACTACTACAGGAACGTTTACGCCTACTTCTTTAACTGCGCCAATGATACCTTCAGCGATCATGTCACAACGTACGATACCACCAAAGATGTTAACTAAAACAGCTTTAACGTTGTCGTCAGATAAGATGATCTTGAATGCTTCAGATACACGCTCTTTAGTAGCACCACCACCAACATCTAGGAAGTTAGCTGGCTTACCACCGTGTAGGTTTACGATGTCCATAGTACCCATTGCAAGGCCTGCACCGTTAACCATACAACCAACGTTACCGTCTAGTGCAACGTAGTTAAGCTCGAAGCTTGCAGCGTGAGCTTCACGTGCATCTTCTTGTGAAGGATCGTGCATTTCACGGATTTTAGGTTGACGGTAAAGCGCGTTACCATCTACACCGATTTTACCGTCTAGACAGTGAAGGTTACCTTCGTCTGTAATTACTAGCGGGTTGATTTCTAATAGTGCGAAATCGAAATCGTTGAACATGTTAGCAAGACCCATGAAGATCTTAACGAACTGTTTCATTTGAGTAGGGTTTAAACCTAGTTTGAAGCCTAATTCACGAGCTTGGTATGCTTGTGGACCAACTAGTGGATCGATCTCAGCTTTGTGAATTAGTTCTGGAGTTTCTTCTGCAACTTGCTCGATTTCAACACCACCTTCAGTAGATGCCATGAAAACAACTTTACGAGAAGCACGATCTACTACAGCGCCAAGGTATAATTCGTTAGCGATGTCAGTGCAGCTTTCAACAAGGATTTTAGCTACTGGCTGACCATTTTCGTCTGTTTGGTAAGTAACTAAGTTTTTACCTAACCAGTTCGCAGCGAACTCTTTTACTTCGTCGATTGTTTTAACTAGCTTAACACCGCCAGCTTTACCACGGCCACCTGCGTGAACCTGTGTTTTAACAACCCACATATCACCGCCGATTTTCTCAGCAGCTGCTGCAGCTTCTTCAGGTGTATCGCAAGCGAAACCTTGAGAAACTGGTAAACCATATTCGGCAAAAAGTTGTTTTGCCTGATACTCATGCAAATTCATGATGCTTTATCCAATTTTTTATACTAAAAGAGCTGAATATTTATGCAAAATAAACAGCTATCCCAAATTGCGCACTTAGTATAAATCCCAAGGCTCCACATGAAAACCCCAGTTAGACCAAAGGCGCAAAAAAAAAGCTGTGAACAGGGTTCACAGCTTAGTTTTTATACAACCAGATTAAACATCTAGTAGTAAACGAGTTGGATCTTCAAGTAACTCTTTAATTGTTACTAGGAAGCCTACTGATTCTTTACCATCGATTTGGCGGTGATCGTAAGATAACGCTAAATACATCATTGGTAAGATTTCAACTTTACCGTTAACAGCCATTGGGCGATCTTGGATTTTATGCATACCCAAGATTGAAGACTGTGGCAAGTTGATGATAGGTGTAGAAAGTAATGAACCGAATACACCACCGTTAGTAATTGTGAAGTTACCACCAGTCATATCTTCGATAGATAGTTTACCGTCACGACCTTTAAGTGCTAATTCACGGATACCTTTTTCGATTTCTGCCACTGATAGCTTGTCACAGTCTTTAAGAACTGGTGTAACAAGACCACGTGGAGTTGAAACCGCAATGCTGATGTCGAAGTAGTTATGATAAACGATATCATCACCATCGATAGATGCATTCACCTCAGGGAAACGCTTAAGTGCTTCAGTAACTGCTTTCACGTAGAAAGACATGAAACCTAAACGGATACCATGACGCTTTTCGAACACTTCTTGATACTGCTTACGAAGATCCATGATTGGCTTCATGTTAACTTCGTTGAATGTAGTTAACATTGCAGTTGAGTTTTTCGCTTCAAGAAGACGATTAGCGATAGTTTTACGTAAACGTGTCATAGGAACACGTTTTTGTGTACGGTCACCCATAGGTGCTGCTGGCGCTGCTTCAGCTTTTGGTGCTGCTGCAGGTGCTTTTAAGAATGTATCAACATCTTCTTTAGTCACACGACCGTTTTTGCCTGTGCCTTTGATTTTAGATGCATCAAGACCTTTCTCAGCGATTAAACGACGAACTGATGGTGTTAACACATCAGAGCTATCATTTGATTCGCTTGCAGTAGCCTCTTCAGCTTTTGCTGCAGGTGCTTTAGCTGGTGCTGCGCCCGCTTTAACTGTACCAATTACTTGCTCACCAAGTACTGTTTCGCCTTCAGCGTGAATGTGCTCACCCATGATACCGTCTTCTTGAGCAACCACTTCAAGAACAACTTTATCAGTTTCGATATCAACTAGGTTTTGATCGCGAGTTACCGCTTCACCTGGTTGAACATGCCAAGTAGCAATTGTCGCGTCTGCGACAGATTCTGGAAGTACAGGTACTTTAATGTCCACTTCTTTACCTTCTGATGCTGGTGCTGATTGCGCCTCTGGCGCGTCTTCTGATTTTGCTGGTGCAGATTCTTTGGCAGAGTCGTCACTTGCTGGTGCAGCATCTGCATCACCAAGTAATGCAATTACTTGCTCGCCAAGTACCGTTGCACCTTCTTCTTGTGAAATTTCAGTGATTACACCATCGTTTGGTGCAACAACTTCTAAAACAACTTTATCTGTTTCGATATCAACCAAGTTTTGGTCGCGGCTTACTTTGTCGCCAACACTTACGTGCCATGTTGCAACAGTAGCATCAGCAACCGACTCAGGAAGTACAGGAACTTTAATTTCTGTGCTCATTGCTTATCCTTTCTTTTCAATAGTAAGCGCGTCTGCAACGAGCGCTTGTTGTTCTTTATTATGCACTGACATGTAACCACACGCTGGTGATGCTGATGCTTTACGACCTGCGTAAGTTAATTTAGCACCTTCAGGAATTGCATCAACAAAATGATGTTGAGAACAATACCATGCACCTTGGTTTTGCGGCTCTTCTTGACACCAAACAAAATCTTTAACGTGTTGGTAACGTTGCATGATTGTATCCATCTCAGCGTGTGGGAATGGATATAATTGTTCTACACGAACAATAGCAATGTTATTTAATTCTTGTTTACGACGCTCTTGTAGTAACTCGTAATAAACTTTACCACTACAGAATACAACGCGTTCTACCTTATCTGCTGCAATATCATCGATTTCATCGATCATATTGTGGAACACACCTTCAGATAATTCTTCAAGTGTTGAAGTTGCCAGCGGATGACGAAGTAGTGACTTAGGTGTCATAACAATCAATGGACGACGTAAAGGACGTACAGATTGACGACGAAGCATTGCATAAACTTGCGCTGGTGTTGAAGGCACACACACTTGCATATTGTGATCAGCACACAATTGTAAGAAACGCTCAAGACGTGCTGAGCTATGCTCTGGGCCTTGACCTTCATAACCATGTGGAAGTAAACATGTAAGACCACATAAACGGCCCCACTTTTGTTCACCTGAACTTAAGAATTGGTCAAATACAACTTGTGCACCGTTAGCGAAGTCACCAAATTGTGCTTCCCACATTACAAGTGAAGTTGGTTCAGCTGTTGCGTAACCATATTCAAATGCAAGTACCGCTTCTTCAGAAAGTACTGAGTCGTATACTTCAAATGAACCTTGTTTTTCGCTGATGTTTTGCAGCGGCAAGTAGGTTGATGCATCTTTTTGGTTATGGATAACAGCATGACGGTGGAAGAAAGTACCACGGCCTGAGTCTTGACCTGTTAAACGGATATCTGTGCCCGCATCAACAAGTGAAGCATAAGCTAGCGTTTCTGCCATACCCCAATCAAGTGGTTTTTCACCTGATGCCATTAGCTTACGGTCGTCGTAAATTTTCTTAACACGCGACTGAGCTTTGTGGTTCTCTGGGTAGCTTGATACTTTTTCACCAAGTTCTTTTAGTTTTTCAACAGAAAGTTTTGCATCGTACTCAACATCCCAATCGTGACCAACGAATTTAGCCCAATCTGAAGAGTGAGATGTTTCTGGTTGAATTTCTTCAACAACACAGTTACCGCCATCAAGACCGTTACGGTACTCATCAGCAAGTGCTTTGACTTCATCTTCTGTAAATGAACCTTCAGACACAAGTTGGTCAGCATAAATTAGGCGTGGAACTGGGTGTTTTTTGATTTTCTGGTACATAAGTGGTTGAGTCGCATTCGGCTCATCCGCTTCGTTATGACCATGACGGCGATAACATACTAAATCAATTACAACGTCACGTTTGAATTGGTTTCTGAAATCAAGTGCGATTTGAGTAACAAATGCAACCGCTTCTGGATCGTCAGAATTAACGTGGAAAATAGGTGCCTGAACCATTTTCGCAATGTCAGTACAGTATGGTGTAGAACGAACATCCGCTTGTTTTGACGTTGTAAAACCAACTTGGTTGTTTACCACGATACGGATACTACCACCACAACTAAATGCATTAGTTTGCGATAAGTTAAATGTTTCTTGAACAACACCTTGACCTGCGATTGCAGAGTCACCGTGAATAGTAATTGGTAATGCTTTAATACCTGACTTATCACCTAAACGGTCTAAACGAGCGCGTACCGAACCCATAACTACTGGGTTAACGATTTCAAGGTGAGATGGGTTAAACGCAAGTGCCATATGCACGTTGCCACCCTTTGTAGCGAAGTCAGATGAATAACCCATGTGATATTTAACATCACCTGAGCTTAAAGTATCTTTGTGTTTACCAGCGAACTCATCGAATAATTCTGATGGGTTTTTACCTAAAACGTTCACTAGTACGTTCAAGCGACCGCGGTGAGCCATACCAATAACAGCTTCTTTTTGTCCGCTTTCACCTGCACGATGAATTAGTTCTTTAAGCATTGGTACCAACGCATCACCACCTTCAAGTGAGAAACGTTTTGCACCAGGGAACTTAGCCCCTAAATATTTTTCAAGGCCATCTGCAGCTGTTAATCCTTTAAGGATACGTAGCTTTTCTTCTTTAGAGAACGTTGGACGAGATTGCACTGATTCTAAACGCTGTTGTAACCAACGTTTTTCTTCAGTTGAAGTGATGTGCATATACTCTGCACCAACTGAACCACAATACGTGGTCTTAAGTGCTTGGTATAGCTCACCTAAAGGCATGGTGTCGCGACCTACGGCAAACGAACCCACATTGAATTCACGGTCAAAATCAGCTTCAGATAAATCGTGGTATTCAAGTTCAAGATCTCGAACTCGTTCGCGTTCCCAGATACCTAATGGATCTAGGTTAGCATTTTGGTGACCACGGAAACGGAAAGCATTAATAAGTTGTAGCACTTTGACCTGTTTAGGATCGCCAGAGCCACCCTCTGCTACCACTACTTCTCTATGCTTGTTTTTAGCAAGCTCCGCAAATTGTGAACGAACCTCTGAATGTTTTACGTCAACATCCACACCATCTACTTTTGGTAATTGTTCGAACACTTCTCGCCATTCTTCTGGCACAGAAGTCGCATCATCTAAGTACGCTTCATAAAGCTCTTCTACGTAAGCAACGTTTCCGCCGTTTAAGTGAGAAGATTCTAGCCATGCCTTCATCACACCTTCGTGCATTTATAAGCCCTTTTCTTTAGCGCAGAAATTAATTGTTGTAAAAACAAGGTGGTTAATCACTTAACCACCTTACATATTCAAGCTTTAAACAGCGCGGTTTAAAAGCATTGATTTGATTTGTCCAATTGCTTTAGTCGGATTAAGACCTTTAGGACACACGCTAACACAGTTCATAATACTGTGACAACGGAACACGCTGAACGCATCGTCAAGATCTGCAAGACGCTCTTCAGTCGCTGTATCGCGGCTATCAGCCAAGAAACGATACGCATGAAGAAGACCCGCAGGACCGATGAACTTGTCTGGATTCCACCAGAACGAAGGACACGATGTAGAACAACATGCACATAAAATACACTCATATAAGCCATCTAACTTATCACGTTCTTCGATAGATTGAAGACGCTCACCCGCCGCTGGCGTGTCATTAATTAGATAAGGCTTAACTTTTTCGTATTGAGTGTAGAACTGACTCATGTCAATAACAAGGTCACGTACCACAGGTAAACCAGGTAATGGACGAATTACGATTTTACCTTTGCCACCTTTAAGTAGCGTTGATAAAGGAGTAATACATGCTAAACCGTTTTTACCATTCATGTTGATACCGTCAGAACCACACACACCTTCACGGCATGAACGACGGAATGATAAGGTTGGATCTTGCTCTTTTAGTTTCATTAGAGCATCCAATACCATCATATCTTGGCCTTCTTGCGTTTCTAGCGTAAAGTCCTGCATACGTGGTGCATTATCAACATCTGGATTGTAACGATAAACGGAAAATTGTACTTGTGCCATCGTCTCGCTCCTAGTATGTACGTGCTTTAGGTGGGAAAGCTTCACGCAGTTTCGGCGCGTAGTTTACTTCACGTTTTGTCATTTCATCTGTAACTGGGTTAAAGATAGAGTGACATAACCAGTTATCGTCATCACGATCTGGGAAGTCAAA
The DNA here is from genome assembly GCF_051235485.1 of Pseudoalteromonas nanhaiensis. Classification (NCBI taxonomy): domain Bacteria; kingdom Pseudomonadati; phylum Pseudomonadota; class Gammaproteobacteria; order Alteromonadales; family Pseudoalteromonadaceae; genus Pseudoalteromonas; species Pseudoalteromonas nanhaiensis. Next base: position 159,575 of record NZ_JBPNYQ010000003.1, read on the forward strand.
ACGAGAATGTGCACCACGGCTTTCTGTACGGAAGTTTGCAGCTACTGCAGTTGAGTAAGCTGTTTCCATTAAGTTGTCTAACTCTAGACATTCGATACGCGCAGTGTTGAACTCTGTTGACTTGTCGTCAAGACGAGCATACTGCAGACGTTCACGAATTTCTTTAAGCTCTTTAAGACCTGTAGCCATTGCATCACCTTCACGGAATACCGAGAAGTTAAGCTGCATACACATTTGTAGGTCTTTCTTAATTTGAACTGGGTCTTCACCTTGGCCAGCTTTAGAGCTTTCCCAACGGTTGAAGCGCGCAAGTGATGCTTCAAGGTCTGATTCAGACGCATCTTTACCTGCTTCAACACCATTTAGGTATTTACCTAAGAAGTTACCAGCTGCACGGCCGAACACAACTAAGTCAAGAAGTGAGTTACCACCTAGGCGGTTAGCACCGTGTACAGATACACAGGCAATTTCACCCACAGCGAATAAACCTTCAACTACTTTCTCTTGACCATTTGCATCGATTTGTAATGCTTGACCATTTACGTTAGTTGGTACACCACCCATCATGTAGTGACATGTTGGAATTACTGGAATTGGTTCTTTAGCTGGGTCAACGTGTGCGAATGTTTTCGCAAGGTCACATACACCAGGAAGACGTAAATTAAGCGTCTCTTCACCTAAGTGGTCAAGTTTAAGCTTGATATGTGGACCGTAAGGACCATCGCAACCACGACCTTCACGGATCTCTGTCATCATTGAACGAGCAACAACGTCACGAGATGCTAAGTCTTTAGCATTTGGCGCGTAACGTTCCATGAAGCGTTCGCCGTCTTTGTTTAGAAGGTAACCACCTTCACCACGACAACCTTCAGTTACTAGTACACCAGCGCCTGCGATACCTGTTGGGTGGAATTGCCACATTTCCATATCTTGCAATGCAACACCAGCACGGGTTGCCATACCAACGCCGTCACCTGTATTGATGTGTGCGTTAGTTGTTGATGCGTAGATACGACCTGCACCACCTGTTGCTAAAACAACGGCTTTTGATTTGAAGTAAACAACTTGGCCTGATTCAATGTCGATTGCTGTACAACCAACAACATGACCATCGCTGTTTTTAACTAAATCTAGTGCATACCACTCTGAAAATACGTTTGTTTTGTTTTTAACGTTTTGCTGGTAAAGACAGTGTAACAGTGCGTGACCAGTACGGTCAGCAGCTGCTGCAGTACGTGCTGCTTGTTCACCACCAAAGTTTTTCGACTGACCGCCGAAAGGACGTTGATAAACACGGCCATTTTCAAAACGAGAAAATGGTAAGCCCATGTTTTCTAATTCAGTAATAGCTTCTGGGCCTGTTTTACACATATATTCGATAGCGTCTTGGTCACCGATAAAATCAGAACCTTTAACAGTATCGTACATGTGCCATTCCCAGTTATCTTCATGCGAGTTACCTAACGCAACAGTAATGCCGCCTTGTGCTGACACAGTGTGAGAACGTGTAGGGAAAACTTTAGAGATAAGTGCACAGGTTTTGCCTGATTCAGTAATAGCAAGTGCTGCGCGCATACCCGCGCCGCCTGCACCAATTACTACTGCGTCAAATTCACGAACAGAATAATTCACTTAAACACCCCATAAAACGATTAGACCAATTGCTACGTAAGCAACGGCCATAAGGTTTAATACAAAGCCTAAAACAGCACGTAATTTCGCATTTTTGACATAGTCAGTTAGAACTTGCCAAAGACCGATACGGGTGTGAACCATAATGCAAACAAGGGCAATTAGTGTAAACCCTTTCATTGCTAGATTAGAGAATAGGCCTTGCCAGGCTTCAAAAGTGACTTCTGGTGTACATAAAAAATAGCCGATAATAAAAATCGCATAAGCGCTGATTATTAATGCTGTTGTACGAAGTGATACAAAATCTTGTACACCATCACGTTTAAGAGTTGCTTGATTTAAAACCATATCCACACTCCTGCTAGAATTGCAGCTACAACACCTAAAGCCATCGCAACTTTAGCGCTGAAGTTACCTGATTCAAGTTCTTCCCAGTGACCCATATCCATAATGATGTGACGAACACCACCGATTAGGTGATATGCCAACACAGAAATGGTACCCCACGCTATGAATTTGGCAATGAATCCGCTGAACAGACCCTTGACGAATTCAAAACCTTCTGGAGAAGAAAGAGACTCAGACCAAGCCCAAATGACAAACGTTAAAGCAAAAAATAGTGCCACACCGGTGACGCGGTGAAGAATTGATGCTTTAGCCGTTGCCGGCATAGATATAGTTGTTAGATCTAGATTTACAGGTCTTTGCTTTTTCACAGTTACTTGCCCATCTTGCCCACTTAGGAGCTCATCTACTTGTTTTTCTAAACCCATCAAAATGAATTTCGATGGAACTATCTAAGTAAACCGTGTTGATACACAAAAAGTTCACACTTATGCAAAACTTAAATGTAAAAATAAAGTTTACCTACAGACAATACGGTATAAAACCTTGGATAGTATATATAGCCAAAGGTCTTTTTACAATTCTTGTTTAGTAAGAGTCGTTTGCGAATTAGCCAATGGTATAATATTTAATCCTGGCAGAATATTTATTATCCATTTATGCATAATGTTTATAAAAATTGACTTTACACCCCTCTTTCACGTTAAAATGAAAAGAATGTGCTTAAACAGATTCAGAACATAACAATCAGAGTTGTTATCTTAATAGGAGATAAATAGATGGCGGATAATAAAGCCACGGTCCATATTGATGGTCTTGATCCAATCGAACTTCCAATTTACCAAGGCACTGCTGGCCAAGACGTAATCGACGTACGTACGTTAGGTTCTCATGGCTACTTCACTTACGACCCAGGTTTCATGTCGACCGGTTCTTGTGAATCTTCAATCACTTATATCGACGGCGGTAAAGGTGTATTACTACACCGTGGTTACCCAATTGAGCAACTAGCTGATGAGTCTAACTACATCGAAGTTTGCTACTTACTGTTAAACGGCGAATTACCAACTAAAGAACAATACGATGAGTTTGCAAAAGAAATCACGCATAGCACTATGCTTGATACTAAAATCGCAAACTTCTTCCAAGGTTTCCGTTTTGATGCTCACCCTATGGCGATGCTATGTGGTGTTGTAGGTGCTTTATCTTCTTTCTATCACGAAGATTTAGACATCACTGATGCGACACAACGTAAAACTAGTGCAATCAAACTAATTGCTAAGTTACCAACAATCGCTGCTATGGCTTACAAATACAACGTAGGTCAACCGTTTGTACACCCGCGTAACGACTTAAGCTTTGCTGAAAACTTCTTACATATGATGTTCTCAGTACCTGCTGAAGAATATAAAGTTAGCCCTGTTCTTGCTAAAGCAATGGATAAAATCTTCATGCTTCACGCAGACCACGAGCAAAACGCTTCAACGTCAACTGTACGTTTAGCTGGTTCATCAGGTGCAAACCCTTACGCGTGTATCGCGGCTGGTATCGCATCTTTATGGGGTCCTGCGCACGGTGGTGCTAACGAAGCATGTCTTAACATGTTAGAAGAAATCGGTTCAGTAGACCGTATCGACGAATACGTTGCTAAAGCAAAAGATAAGTCAGATCCATTCCGTCTTATGGGCTTCGGTCACCGTGTATACAAAAACTTCGATCCACGTGCGACAGTAATGCGTCAAACATGTCACGAAGTACTAGCTGAGTTAAATATTCAAGATCCACTTCTTGATATCGCAATGAAGCTTGAGCAAATTGCACTAGAAGACCCATACTTCGTTGAGAAGAAACTTTACCCTAACGTAGACTTCTACTCAGGTATCATCTTAAAAGCTATCGGTATTCCAACAAGCATGTTCACTGTAATCTTTGCAATGTCACGTACTGTTGGTTGGATCTCTCACTGGGATGAGATGCTTTCTCAACCTGGTCACAAGATCAGCCGTCCTCGTCAGTTATACACTGGTGAAACTTCACGCGATTACGTACCAACAGACAAGCGTTAATACGAATTTGCGTTTAAAAAAGGCCGCTATGCGGCCTTTTTTGTTGCCCTGCACTTGTCTATTTGTGCAAAGTAATTAAAATCGTCGCATTCTCGTAGCTTAAGGCCTTCCATGTTCGATATTGCAAAAATACGCGCTGACTTTCCATTACTGAATGAAACGGTTAATGAGCAGCCTCTGGTGTATTTAGACTCAGCAGCGACCTCACAAAAGCCACAAGCAGTTATTGATGCCCTTGCCCGTTTTTATAGTCATGAGAATGCCAATGTGCACCGTGGCCGTCATACACTCAGTGAAAACGCGACCCGCCAATATGAACACACCAGAACGCTACTTGCAGATTATTTTTCTGTTAAAGCCAATGAGTTAGTGTGGACCAAAGGAGCGACTGAATCGATTAATTTAATCGCAAATGGTCTGGCTTCACGGCTTAAACCAGGCGATAAAATTGCTATCTCTGCGATTGAACATCACGCCAACATAGTGCCATGGCAACAACTAGCAAAGCGTACTGGTGCAGAACTGATTATTTTACCTATTGAAGATGACTTGGTCATTGATAGCGTAAGGTGCAGTGAGTTTATAAAACTGTATCAGCCTAAGATAGTTGCTGTTACTCATGCATCAAATACATTAGGTAATATCACTGATTTAGCACCTATCATTACAGCATGTAAAGCCATTAATGCTATTTCTGTGATTGATGGTGCGCAGGCTGCGATGCATTTACGCCCTAATCTACAAGAAATTTCTTGTGACTTTTACGTATTTTCTGCCCACAAAATGCTCGGGCCTACAGGTCTGGGTGGTCTTTATGGACGTTTCGAGCTGTTAAATTCGCTCGATGTTTATCAAACCGGTGGCGAAATGATCGAAACAGTGAGCCTCACGCAAAGCACTTTTCGGGATGCACCGGGTAAATTTGAAGCAGGAACACCTAATATTGCGGGTGTAATCGCCTTTAGTGAGGCAATAAAGTATTTAACATCGTTAGATTTTCAGCAAATGCGTCAACATGAGCATACAGTTTTTGACTATGCGATAAAACAATTATCAGCTATTGATGGTATTAATATCTATTCAAACCAAATACATAACATTGGTAACATTAGTTTTAATTATCGCGATGAACATCCCTTCGATTTAGCCACTCTGCTTGATGGGTTTGGTGTGGCCGTGCGCAGTGGCCACCATTGCACACAACCTATAATGAGCCATTTGCACATTCCTGGTACAGTAAGAGCAAGCTTTGCGTTATATAACAATAAAGATGATGTAGATACGTTTATTGATGCTCTTAAAAACAGTATTGAGTTATTAGATTAAATTTGGATAAGTTATGAATTCAACGTTTGAAGCCGTTAGTAAAAACATTGAAACAGCTGCAGGTTGGCAGCAAAAATACCGCCAGATAATGCTATTAGGTAAGCAATTACCAGTTATGCCAGAAGTGCTTAAAGTAGATGATGCCCTAGTTAAAGGCTGCGAAAGTAAAGTGTGGCTATATATCGACTTTGATCATACAGAAAATAGCCTTGTTTTAGCTGGTGATTCAGATACCCGTATCGTTAAAGGACTATTGGCTTTAATTTTAGCCTTATACAATGGTCTAACACCGGAACAAGCAGCACAAATAAATGCCTATGATGAATTTGAACGACTCGGTCTAATTAGCCATTTAAGCCCTTCTCGCGGCAATGGCATCAAAGCCATGGTTGATAAAATTCAAACCATGGCTGAGCAAAACTGCTAAATGTTATAAAGAACGCTGTTTTTTATCTAAATATTTTCTGATTGCTTTGGCTGCGACAAAAAAGCCAAAGCTTCCTGTTACCATTGTGGCTGAGCCAAAACCATTGTTACAATCCATATTCATTGAACCATCTGCGCCTTGTTTTGCTTGGCAAACTTCGCCTTCAGAGGTTGGATATACAAGCTGTTCAGTTGAATAAACACAATCTACGTTAAATTTACGCTTTGGATTGCTACTAAAGTTGTACTGTTTTCGCAAAATATACCGTACTTTTGCAAGCAAAGGATCATGGGTTGTCTTAGCTACATCACCAAAGCTAATTTGGCTCGGATCAGTTTGTCCGCCTGCGCCACCGGTTGTAATAACGGGTAATTTTATACGCTTACAATGTGCAATTAACGCTGCCTTTTCTTTCACTGCATCAATACAATCAATCACATAATCAAAGCCTTGAATATGCTCACGAATGTTATCTAGCGTTATAAAGTCATCAATAACATTAATTTTGATGTCTGGGTTTATCAGCTCACAACGTGTTTTCATCGCTTCAACTTTTGCTTCACCTACGGTGCCAGTCAAAGCATGGATTTGACGATTAACATTAGTTGCACAAATATCATCAAGATCTATTAAGGTTAGTTGTCCTACCCCCGTGCGAGCTAGCGCTTCAGCGGCCCAACTACCTACACCACCAATACCAATGACACAAAAATGTGCTTGTTGTAACCAATCAAATTGCTGATGACCATATAAACGTTTAATGCCACCAAAACGGATGTCTTGTGTTGTTTCTTTCATTTACCAATCCAACGTCCAAGGAGCTGTCCACTCTTTGAATTCGTCTGAGTTAAAAACTTCATTGAGATGAGCACCCAAAGTGTAATCGCATCGATACTCTTTAAGCTGCCCTTTATAGCTAAATTGTAGTGCATAAGCATGCAAATTTGTGCGCTCGTCTTTACTTCCTGCATACGTGCTATCACCAAGAATTGGCGCACCCAAGCTTTTCATCGCGACTCTTAGTTGATGTGTTTTACCCGAAAAAGGTTTTAATAGGTAGGCACGTAGCCCTGGACGAATACTTTTTGAATAAAAGCGGGTAACAGCCGGGTTGGTTTGGCTTTTTAGCAATTTAAAAGCGCCCCGACGACTTTTTTCCATATCCCCTTTTATCCAACCTTGTTTCTTCTTTGGTTTTGCATCACTGAGTGCAAGATAAAATTTATGCACTTGATGGGCGCTGAATAGCGCAGTGAATTCGGCTGCTGCTTCTTTGTGACGGGCTAAAATAATTAAACCTGAGGTGACTTTATCAAGGCGATGTACAGGATATAGTTTTTCGTTTACAAGTTGCTCTGCAAGTACAACAAAACCAGCACATTCTTCACTATGAAAGCTTACACCTGCTGGTTTATAAAATACAAAAAAGTCATCTTCACTTGCATGAAGATGAACTGTATTTACATCGTGCATTGGTTATTTACTCAGCACTGCAATGACGCGGGCTAAGTCCTTTGGCGTGTCTACACCTGCTTGTGGAGCACATAATGCCTTAGCTATTTTGATTTTATAACCATGATAAAGCACACGAAGCTGCTCTAGAGATTCAAGGACTTCTAACGGAGATTCTGGCAGCTCAATATATTGAGTAATAAACCCTGCTCGGTAAGCATAAATACCAATATGGCGGGCATAATCATCAAGATTGATTTTATCAGTTTGATTACTCATCATCGCATCACGATGATAAGGAATGGTTGCACGCGAAAAATACACTGCATTGTTGTGCGCATCGCTAACCACTTTTACACAATTAGGGTTAAATATATCGTCGATATCATCAATACTTGTGCTCAATGTTGCCATAGGCGCATCAGAATCAGCGAGCAGTTTAGCCACTTGCGAGACATTTTCACTAGCTAATAAAGGCTCATCACCTTGCACGTTAACGACAATGGTATCACTTTCAAGTTGGAGTTGTTCAACCACTTCAGCTAAACGTTCTGTCCCTGATTGATGATCTTCACGCGTCATTAGAACATTACTTGTAAACTCACTAACAGCGTCAAATACTGCTTGATGATCGGTGGCAACATAAACGTGTGATGCGCCTGAAGCAACTGCTTTTTCATAAACATGTTGGATCATTGGCTTACCACATATATCAGCAAGTGGTTTAGCTGGTAAACGTGTCGATGCGTAACGTGCAGGAATTACAACTACGAATTCCACTTATCAACCTCTTCTTGGCTTAGTTCACGTGCTTCATTTTCTAAAAGCACTGGGATATCGTCTTTGATTGGATAAGCAAGTTTCGCTGCTGTACTAATCAGCTCTTGATTTTCTTTATCAAGACGTAATTTACCTTTACACACTGGACAGGCGATAATTTCAAGTAATTTTGTATCAAAGGCCATTGAGGATCCCTTTTTGTTTTAATAATAAATTTAGTTTTTCGATAACCGTTGTTGTCGGCTTTGCATCCACAGGCAAATAATACCAATTTGGCTTGGCAAAGCTAAAGCATTTAACTGCATCTTTTTCTGTCATAAAAACAGCGTCATCACCAAACATAGTAAAGTCACTTGCTTGGTAGGCATAGTGATCACGAAAATGATGAGTCGATAGCAAGTTAATGCCTTGCTGCTCTAGACTTATCTCAAAGCGTTTGGGGTTACCAATAGCACTGACTGCATGGCCTTTATCTTGAACTGAATTGGCGAGTGTTGAATCACTCACGGTTCGAAATGGGCTCGATGCTAAATCATAGCGGCTTTGTGCATTGCCGCCATTTTCAATGACTAAATCAACCGATTTTAAGCGCGCTTTGGTTTCACGAAGTGGACCTGCTGGCATTAATAAACCGTTACCAAACTGGCGTTCACTATCAACAATACAGCATTCTATATCTCGGGCCATTTTGTAATGTTGCATACCATCATCAGAAATGATGACATCAATATCGTGCTGTTCTAATTTTTTAATACTGGCTTGACGGTCAGGTCCAACCATAACAACACAACCTAAACGACGTCTAATAAGTACAGGTTCGTCACCCGCTTGTGTTGTAGTCGTCTCATCAGTAACTAACAATGGATACGAGTCAGACTGACCACCATAACCACGACTGATCACCGCCACTTTTAAACCTTGTTGTTCTAAGAACTCAGCAAGCCAAATTACAAATGGCGTTTTGCCGTTGCCACCCACACTTATGTTACCAACCACTATAACAGGTACATGCGCTTTAAAAGCCTTCAGAATATTAAGCTTGTATAGCAATACACGGAGCGTTGAGATTAGCCAAAAAAGCACACTCAAAGGTAAGAGTAAAACACTGAGGAAACCTGGTCTTTTATACCAGCTTTTTTCAATAACACTCACTACTGCTCACCAAATTGCATTTTACAAAGAGCGGAATAGGTGCCGTCTTTTTCAAGCAGCTCGCTATGCGTGCCCTTTTCGATAACCTGACCATGATCAATAACATAAATACAATCACTGTTTTCTATTGTTGATAAACGGTGTGCTATCACAATTGATGTTTTTTCTTTCATTAAGCTATCAAGTGCATGCTGGATCAGCTTTTCAGACTCAGTATCGAGAGCTGATGTCGCCTCATCGAGAATTAAAATAGGTGCATCTTTTAAAATGGCACGTGCAATCGCGATACGTTGACGCTGACCGCCAGATAACATCACGCCGTTTTCACCCACCATGGTATTTAAACCTTCTGGCAAGTCTTTAACAAATTCCCAAACATGGGCTTGTTTGGCAACCGCCATTAACTCTTCATGACTAAGTTCACGTTCAAGGCCATAGCATATGTTATTTGCAATAGTATCGTTAAATAACACCACTTGCTGTGAAACCAATGCAAATTGCTTACGAAGATCCGTTAGCTTGTAGTCAGCGATATTGACACCATCGAGTAAAATTTCACTTTCACCTTCTAGCTCATAGTAACGTGGCAATAAATTTGAAATGGTCGATTTACCAGAACCAGAGCGCCCCACTAATGCAATGCTTTCGCCGGCATTAATCGTTAGCGACAAGTTTTTCAAAACTGGTTCATCTTTAGTTGGGTATTTGAAAGTAACGTTGTTTATTTCAATGTGCCCTGTCACTTTATCAATACTATAGGTGCCAGTGTCTTTTTCTACATCTTCATCAAGTACCAAAAAGATACTTTGTGCTGCAGAAATACCACGTTGTAAGTCACTATTTACATTTGAAAGTTGCTTAAGTGGACGTAATAACATCATCATTGATGATATTAGTAATACGAAATCACCAGAGCTGATTGTGTCTATCATTGATGGCATTGACACGACCCATAAAATCACTGCCATTGCGCTCGCTGCTAAGATCTGAATAACCGAAACACTTAACGCCTTTGTTGCATCCATTTTAATGCGTTGCTGACGATTATGGTTATTAATCGCTGAAAACTGAGAAATCTCTTGCTGCTGACCACCAAATCCGTGGATTACTTTATGCCCAGAGAGCATCTGCTCTGAACTACGAGTAACTTGCCCCATCGCTGATTGAATTTTTTTAGAGATCATCCGAAAGCGTTTCGATACAAAGGCAACAATCACTGCCACCAGCGGAATAATAACCAAGAAAATCAGCGATAACTTCCAACTTGTATAAAACATATTGAAAAGTAAAAAAACAACAAACGCCCCTTCTCTCACCACAATTAACAGCGCTTTAGTAATTGCCTGTTGTACTTGCTCTGTATCGAAAGTGATTTTAGAAATTAAATCACCATTAGAATTTTTGTCATGAAAAGACACAGGTAAATGTAATATATGTTCGAATAATTGTTGGCGAAGAGTTCTAACAACTTGAGAGCCAACATAACTCAAGCAATAAGATGACATGTAATTAAACATGCCTCGACCAAGCACTAACGCGATAACAACGAATGGTGCATAAGTTAATACATCAGTATTACGAGCATTTAAGCCTTCATCAATAAAAGGTTTCATTAAATTGATAAACAGTGCATCCATGGCAGAATAGCCAACCATGCCAACAATGGCGAAAAACGCGATTAATTTATAATCACCCACATAACTGATTAATCGCTTATAAATTTGGGATGTAGTTTGATCCATAACACTCTCTTATTCATAGACTTCGACTATTGTAGCCTTATGGGGGTAAAAACAAAACGTCAATCTTGTTCGAACCAGTAACTTTCATGCTCGCGAGCTGATTCAACTAAAAAGGTATCGTTATAGAATTTGATTCTAATATGGCCACTGTCTGCTGTACTTAACTGCGCTATATCACGGTCTTGATAACGTTTTACAACCTCAGGGTGAGGAAACTGCCACTGCCCTTGGTATGCACTTGAGTGGATAACCAGTTTAGGCCGCACCTGCTCAATAAACGCCTGACTTGACGATGTATTACTACCGTGATGAGGGCTGACGAGTACTGTCGCTTGCAGGTCTGGGAGCCTGGTAATGAGTTGTTGCTCTGCTTCAGCAGAAATATCGCCGGTTAATAACACACTATACTCACCCGACTTCACCCTCAAAATGCAAGATTGATCATTGTTATTATCACCAGGCATACTAAAGCTAGTTAAACTAACATTGCCGATTTTTAAAAGCTTTGGCTCACAACGAGCATTCATACCATGCGGATGAAAATACTTTAACGTTGCTCCAAAGCCATTTTCATTCCAAGAGTGAAGACCTCCAATGTGGTCATTATCTTGATGACTTACTATTGTGGCAATCACCTCAAGCTTAAGCGCATTTATGTTTGCTAATAAAACTGACTGAATATAGTCATATCGACCAAAATAACGTGGCCCTAAATCATAGACCACCGCCTTATTTTCTTCGCTGAGCATCACCATTAAGCCATGACCAACGTCAAATACATCTAACTGAAAAGTGCTTTTCGGCGACAAAAGCCAATCAAAAGTTACAATCAATACAGGAATAATGGCAAATGCTCGATAAGGATAACAAAGAAACAATAACAGAGTGCTGTAAATCAAAACTAAGGTATTGAACTCAACAAATGCGAACTCAAGCCAACGCCATTGTTTTGGGACTAACATTATCGATTGATAAAGGTAATTTAAAACAAAATCTAAGCCATATAGAAGTAGCGATAAATCTAAAAGTAAGGATAAAAAACTGTACAAAACTAAGAATGGTAAAACAATGACACTAATTATTGGCACAGCGACTAAATTTACCAGCAAGCCAATCGTACTTACGCCATCAAAGTAAAACAGTGACAATGGCAACAGGCCTATAAATAATGCTAATTGTATTAAGCCAAGCTGTATAACACGTCTGTAGAAACCTAAGTTTTTGCCAAGAGAGCTTCGAATAACAAGAAAAATAATAGCAACAGCAATAAAACTAAAATACAAACCGGGGTTTAATAACGTAAATGGATCAATAATCAGCACTAGTGTAAGAGCATAAAGAATTGTTCGCCATCGCAATGGATTCTTATTTAAGATGTAGATAAATAGCAAACAGCCTAACATCAACAATGCGCGCACTGCAGACACGGCAAAACCACTTAGATATACATAGGTAGCTGCAAAACAAAAACCTATCAGCATAAACCAACTATTAATCTGACGGGTTTGAGACATAGGTATTCGCATTATACGGGTGATATATTTACTAAAGTAAAAGCCGATTGCATATACAAGCCCGATGTGTAGTCCTGAGATTGCCAAGAGATGGCTTATACCTAATTCACGTAGTTGTTGTTTATTTTGTTGCGATATTTTGCTTTTATCGCCAGTTAGCAAAGCATAGTAAAGCCATTGTAATTGACTGCCAGTAGTTATAGTCGATATGTAATTGCGATATACCTCAGTACTAGTAGGTTTACCAGTCTGATTTTCTATCTGTATTTTAGAAACTGTGCGCCCTTTATAAAATAGTCTTTGTCTAAACGCATGTCGTTCACGATCAAAACTATTATAATTTTTTACGCTTCTAAACGGCTTAAGCTTTATTTGCGCACTCACTTCATCACCAACCATCAGTTTTTGCGCTGTGCTAACACTAATCATTGCTAAAGGTGGTTTTAAATTAGAGAGACTGCACCCCTGTATGCTTTTCAGGCTTGCTTTAACGTAGAAAGGAGACTGGGCTGAGTGTATTGAAATCACTTGAAAATTAGCAATTACTGGTTTTTTAGGTCTTAAGTCGCATTCGCTTTGAGAATAAAAGACTAAGTAATGAAAAAATACTAAAAAAATACCGCAAATAAACCCTGACAATATTGGCAAAAAAGGCTTAAAATAGGCAGCTGCTAAAATAACAGCAAAACTTATTAGATAAAACACTGCAGTGTTTGCCGTATAAAGGGTAATAAAACAACCCAATATAAAACCACTGCATAACCAAACAGATGTAAATGGTTGCTTTAAATGGCTAAGAAAACGATCCAACGGTTTTTACCTGATCACAACAAGGTAAGAGATCATAAATACTTAAGAATTTTTGGCCGTTTATTACATGATGCCAATTTATGGCATTTAAATCGCCGTTCTGCTCGAGGAGCATTTGCTGTAGGTTTATTTTTTGCTTTCATCCCTGTTCCTTTTCAAATGGTTCTAGCAGCCGCCCTGGCCATTCCATTTCGTGTAAACTTGCCTATTTCTGTTGCTACGGTGTGGATCACAAATCCACTGACAATGCCTCCTATTTTTTACTGCTCATATATTGTTGGAACAATTGCCTTAGCGCAACCTACACAACACTTCCATTTTGAGCCTAGCTGGCAATGGTTTTTAGAAAGCTTAACAACCATTGGTCCGGCTTTCTTAGTTGGTTCACTTATTTGTGCAACAGCCGCGGCTATACTTGGCTATTTCGTAACAGATATGCTTTGGAAGCGCTCTGTAAGAAAAGCATGGTTACATCGACATCAAAAATAAAAAACTGACAATTCAAATATGAGTATAGACAAAAAACCCAGCTGTAAGCTGGGTTTTTTAATGTAGTTGAAAAGTTATTTTTTACGCTACTTTGCTTTAAAAAAGCGACGTGCTGCTGCAAATGGTAACAAGATTAATGCATACCAAGGGAAGCTTGCAGACTGACGCTCATATTGTTCAACTTCTTCTGCAGGGCACTCTTCAATTGAACCACTAATTGGTGTTAACTTAACAGGTACTGCAATACTTTCATATTCAACATTACCGTTAAGATCCACTACCGTGTTACCGAATGAATCTGTTTTTTCTACCGTTTTGGTAGCAACACCAAATATTTCATTATTGTTGTTAATCGACTTGGCTTCAGCAACAACGTATTTAAATCGTGTTTCACCATCTTCTTCATAGCAAGGTAATAAATCGTTTAAATTTACGACTTTATCTTCACCGATAGTGTACATAAAGCCTTCACGACGACGTGTAGACGTATTGTAGATATCGGTTTCACCCTCACCAACAATCACACCATTATCATTTATGTCATTAGCGATTGAGCTAGAACTTGAGAAATAATCTGTCGGGAAAACAACACTGTCACTTTTCTTGTCGTAATAGAAAAATTTAGTACGGTTTGTACCTTCGATTCTTTTGGTTGCATAACCAACCACAACATCGTCATTATTGATAGCTAAAGGCTGACCCGAGGTCCAATCATCTTCTTGGTCAAGAAACTCTTTTACTTCACCATTCTCAAAAATAACCGGCATAGTGATACGAATATCTCGATCTTTATAGCGAACATCTGAAGTACCAGCTATTACCCCATTTTCATTAATGACAAAAGCGCTGCTTCTAAATGCAAAATCTTCGTCATCTTTTGGCGTAAGACCTAAGCCAAATATTTCCGTATTGATAATATTTAGGTCGTTATCCAAGGTCCATTTAACGGCTCGTTTATCGAAAATACCCGTACTAAAGCTACGATTAAGCGTTTCAACACAATCTGAAACTGGCTCATCTTCGTTATCGCAACGATCGTCAATATCATCTTGAGGATCAACTGGAATACCGGTAGATACGGTACCTACTACTTCGTAGCCACTATTGGATTTGACTATGTCATATGCGGCACTAATACCACCGTGCTCATCAAATTCAGGAACTAAAGGTACTTCGACACCATTAGCACCAATAACAATACCTCGACTTATAAAGTCACGTAAGAAGTGAGTTTCTTCTTCGGTTTCATCTGTTTGGGTAAAGGCGGTCTTTTCGTAAGGCGCACTGCCCCAGCCCACCATCACGCCATCGTCAGCAACAGCAGATAGAAGGTTTGATGTTGAGCGAGTTAAGCCATCATAATCAAGCGATGCTTCATCAAATAAAACCTGCTCTTGAGACCCTTCTGCAGTATAAGTAGTGGCAATTGCACTCGATATTTTTTGATACTCAGAATCATTAGGACGACTTTCAGTAGATAAAAACCAAATCATAAATGCGTGTGCATCAGCATTGGTATTTACTGCATCGTTATTTTGGATATCATCTAACGTAAACGTAATTTCTTTGTCAATTGACTCAAATCGCGCTTTTTCTCGGTCGTAGGCGTTTTTAATGTTGCTTGCATCAAAATCGATATAAGAAACGTCTACAGGTAGTTTATAGGTACCATTTGCAAGACCAATGATATGACCGTTTTCACTAACATCCGTTATATAATTATGCTTAGAGCCTTCCAGACCACCTAACTCTTCTAATTTATAGGTCGCGCTCATCGCTGAGGTACTTAGAGTAGCTAAAATACTGGCAGCGAGTAATTTATATTTCATTTTAATCCTTACTACTGATTCTTTAAATCTTCGAGTTCTTCCCAGCGCTCAAAAGCGGCTTCAAGCTCAGACTCTAACTGGGCTAAATGGTTCAATGCTTCTGATGTAATTGCAGCATCTTGCTTAAAAAAGTCAGGGTCATTGACCACAACTTGCTGAGCATCGAGCGCTTTTTCAAGTTGTTCCACTTTACTGGGTAATTCCTCTAATTCAAGTTTTAATTTGTAAGAGAGTTTATTACTTTTCTTTTGTGGTTTATCTTGGTTTTGCACCACGGGTTTTTCTTGCTTAGTTTGTTGCTGTTGTTGTTTCTCTTGCTCAACTAAGTAGGCAGCATAAGCCTCATAGTCACTGTAGCCACCAATAATATCGGTAATCTTACCATCACCTTCAAATGCCCAGACTGAATTACAGGTATTATCTATAAATTCGCGGTCATGGCTAACAATAAGCACGGTACCTTGATATTGGTTAATAATATCTTCAAGTAATTCTAATGTTTCGATATCTAAGTCATTGGTTGGCTCATCGAGTACCAAAATATTAGACGGCTTTAAAAATAGCTTTGCAAGTAACAAACGGTTCTTCTCACCACCAGAAAGTGCTTTTACCGGTGTGCGGGCTCTTGCCGGTGGAAATAAGAAGTCTTGTAAGTAACCAAGTACATGACGTGAGCGCCCGCCCATCATCACTTCTTGCTTACCTTCAGCTACGTTGTCTTGTACTGTGGCTTCTTCATCAAGCTTTTGACGATATTGGTCAAAATAGGCAAATTCTAAATTAACGCCTTGCTTAACACTTCCGCTATCTGGTGTTAAGTCACCAAATAAAATTTTAAGCAGTGTTGTTTTACCAATACCATTAGGGCCTACAAGGCCAATACGGTCGCCACGCATAACAAGTGTAGAGAAGTCTTTAGCGATCACTTTGTCTTTAAATGCATGACTTATGTTTTTCGCTTCAAAAACAAGTTTGCCTGAACGCTCAGCAGTTTCAATGTTGAAATCTGTTTTACCAACCTGCTCTACTCGCTGCTTGCGCTCTTTACGCAACTCTTTTAATGCGCGAACGCGTCCTTCATTACGTGTTCTACGGGCTTTTATACCTTGGCGGATCCACGCTTCTTCTTCGGCTAAGCGTTTATCAAATAGCGCGTTTTGCGTTTCTTCTACCTTTAAATCATGCGCTTTTTGTTCAAGGTATGTTGCATAATCACCCGGATATGAAATTAGTTTTCCGCGGTCTAAATCAAGAATACGAGTAGCTACTGCGCGAATGAACGCACGGTCGTGAGAAATAAAAACGATACCGCCTTTAAATTCTTTTAAAAATTGCTCGAGCCAAATAACACTACTCATATCCAAGTGGTTGGTAGGCTCATCAAGTAGCAATAAATCAGGCTCACTAACTAGGGCCCTTGCTAAAGCAACCTTACGTAACCAACCGCCTGATAATGATTCAAGTTTAGCCTCTGGATCTAGCTCTAGGCGCGATAACACAAGTTGAATACGCGTATCAAAACGCCAGCCGTCAACTGTTTCTAATTGATTTGATAAGCGCTCTAACTTATTTAGTAACTTATCGTTATAGTCTGTTTGCATCTGATTACTAACTTGGTGATATTCAATCAATAAGTTAGCAATATCAGGCATACCCTGCGCTACATAATCAAATACTGATCCTGCAGCCCCCTTTGGTGGATCTTGCTCTAGACGCGAAATTCGTATACCACCTAGTTGGTTTATTTCACCATCATCCAAGATAACTTGGCCATCAAGTACTTTAAGTAATGTTGATTTTCCTGCACCGTTACGACCAACAATACATACACGCTCACCCGACTCAATAACTGCATCAGCATCATCTAGTAACGGATGCGTACCATAAGCGAGTTGCGCTTTGGCTATTCTGATTAAATCCATCGTGATTACTACTCTTATTCTTTATTATCAGCAATAAATTGCGCTAATCGCTGTGCATCAAAAGGCCAAAATAATTTTTCGCCTTGATGAGCTTCAACAACCGGAATACAGGTTTGATAAAGCGCGATAAGCTGTTCACTATCCATGATATCTTTTGCAGCAAAGGAAACGTTTGCTGCAACTAATAATTCATCTGCCATTTCACACAAATGACAGCCATCTGTGTGATACAAGGTAAAACTAGCCATGTGTAATAAGCCAACTATTATGAATTTGCTTATTGCGTTTAAAATCTGGCGATAAAGTTTTGTCAGAAATATTCTCTGCTTTTAAGCCAAGCCCCATTAAACCAACTTCATCCATGATAAAGCCACGCTTGTTGTTAGAGAATATAAGCGTGCCATTTGGACTTAAAATCTTTTTAACCCAAGTAAGGAGCTTGATATGGTCGCGCTGAACATCAAATGCGTCTTTCATACGTTTTGAGTTTGAGAACGTCGGTGGATCTAAGAAAATTAAATCATATTGACCTTGTGCGTATTCAAGCCATTTCAAGCAGTCAGCTTGCTCAAAACGAAAACGAGTATTGCTCAAGTCATTAAGCGCGAAATTCTCTTGCGCCCATTTTAAATAGGTCTTTGACATATCAACGGTAGTAATTGCTTTGGCACCACCTATCGCAGCATGAACAGATGCACTGCCCGTATAAGCAAACAAGTTTAAGAAACGTTTACCTTGTGCGTTTTGTTGAATATAACGACGAGCCAAACGGTGATCTAAGAATAAACCTGTATCTAAATAATCAAATAGATTTACTTTAAATTTAGCACCAAACTCTTCGACTACTTGTGTGCGATTTTGTTTTGATACCTTAGTATATTGCTCTTCGCCTTTTTGCTTTTTGCGTACTTTAACTGCGATATTCTCTGGCGCAATTTCTAACTGCTCAGCGGTCAGGCTAATCACATCTTGTAAGCGCTTTTGTGCCGTAGTGTCATCGATTTCTTTAGGTGCGGCATATTCAAAAATAACCGCTGAATCATCGTACACATCAACTGCAACGTTATATTCTGGAATATCCGCATCGTAAACACGATAACAGCTTACTTCATTTTGCTTTAACCAGTTTTTCAAGTTTTGCTTGTTTTTCTTTAAGCGGTTTGCAAATGCTGTTGAACCTTCAAAATTAAGAGCTGGTTTATCTTCTTTGCTTAGCTCGACTTGTTTATCATCAAGTTGATATAAATTTAGCACCACATCTAACGGGCCATTTTTGAACTTATAGCGTTTTAATTTAACAAGCTTTAATAACTTAAATAGGCTTTCGTCGGTGCCAAGTAAAGCAAGCTTCCAATGGTTAAAGTGCTTTTTGAAGCCAACACCTAAGCTTCGGTGTAAGTTAACCAACTCTGCCATCGAGCCTAAACGTTCACCATAAGGTAAGTTTGAAATCACCACACCAGGAAGCTTAGCAACAGAAGTTAGCTTAGTTGCATCGCTTTGTTTAAATTTAATTACATTACCAAGGTCTGCGCGTTCCGCGTTTTCTTGTGCTTTTTTAATTACACCAGCATCAATATCATGTCCAATAAGCCAAAGCTTTGGATCAGTAATTTGAGCTGTTAGTTCTGCTTTTAACTCTTTGTATTTTTGGATGCGGAAACTTGGTAGGCGCTCAAATGCAAAACCTTCGCGGAATAAGCCTGGCGCTTCATTACGAGCCATGCTTGCTGCTTCAATTAAAATGGTACCAGCACCACAGCATGGATCAAATAAAGGTTGTTGTACATTTTCAAGCCAGCCACTTCGCTTTACAAGTGCTGCAGCTAAATGCTCTTTAATCGGTGCTTTACCTTGGTCTTGACGATAACCACGTTCAGATAAACGTGGACCTGAATAGTCAATATAAAGCGCAACACCTTGGCGATTTAATTTTGCTACAACACGCACATTAGCGTTGTACTTATCAACATCTGGACGCTGTTCAAATAGATCTGAAAAATAGTCAACAATCGCATCTTTTACGACAAGACCAGAGAACTGGGTATTTTTTAAATCGTTGTTAGTACCACTAAAATCAACAGCGAAGGTTTGTTTTGGACCAAACCACTCTTGCCAAGGCTGTAGTCGTGCAAATTGATAAAGGCTTTCTTTGTCTTTAACGCCTTCTTTTTCTTCTATCAGCATCATGATACGAGTGGCGAAGCGACTCGATAAACAAATTTTTTGTGCTAACAAGCTATCTGCTTCAAAACGTACAGAGCCCACGGTTTGTTTAGAGACTTCTGCACCAAGTGCTGTAAGCTCATCAACAAGTAAATTTTCTATTCCGATAGAAGTAAGTGCGATAAATTGCAAAGTAAAAACCCTTAAATGCTAATTGCGCAGGATTATAGCATAGCTTGGCAAACAAAAACGCCAACATTTGCAGGGATATTAGCTAGATTTTTACTTAGCCCACTAGGTTGTGAATCTCTCGCCGCGATTAAATTGCCCCTAGAGTGAACATATTTTAATTCACAAAGGTCAACACGCCCTAGGCCGATTTAAACTGTTTTTGTTGAATATAAACAGGATGGATACGATTATTTAGAACCTTGATGGCTTCAAACTGCTCTAGAGATAGATTTTCGTCTAACTGAAAGTGTGCGCTCAGATTAATGCAAACAGATGCTTCTGGTGAATGATCAACAATTAAAAACTCACCGTCTTGTGCCTTCGAGTATAACTTTACAACCGCTTCAACACTTGGCTGGCTACCCTGGTATTCATGAAAAAACCAACTCTTTGCAAGTACTGGCTTCAAATGAAATTTAACTGCTGTAGCGTTAAGAGCAATTTGGCAAAGCTCTGCCGGGCTCCATAATGAGAATGTTTCAAGATATTGATAAACTTGCTGATAAAATGCAGCATCTTCAAGACTGAAGTTTGGCTCTTGTAAAACAGCATCAGTGAGTTGGCGTAATTTGTAAGGTGTGCACAGTTGCATATCTTGGTCAAGGTCAACCAAAAGACGATTATTTTTTGCACAAGCAAGCCATTTCCATTGCTTCGATGCTTGTAACATGTCTCCTCCCTAACTTAGAATTCTGTGCGATTAATCATAAATTATAGCTAAGCCTGACCATTAATAAAATACTTTTTTAGAACATTTTATTAATGATCAAATGCTTAGATAACTGATCCTTATAAGCCGTTAAGGATCGTTTTTACCAATTCTGGGCCTTTATAAATAAAGCCAGTATAAACTTGTACAAGGTCTGCACCTGCTGAAAATTTTTCTTTTGCAGAGTCTGCATCATCAATACCACCCACACCAATGATAGGTAACTTACCATCAGTTAAACGCTTCAGCTCACTAACCACGTGGGTTGAACGCTGACGTACTGGTTGGCCAGATAAACCGCCCGCTTCGTTTGCGTATTGTTGGCCTTGTACTGCCGCACGCTCAAGTGTGGTGTTTGTAGCAATAACACCATCGATCTTATTGTTGATCAATGACTCACTAACTTGCGCAATTTGTATTTCATCAAGATCTGGGGCGATCTTAATAAGCATAGGCACTTGTTTGTTATGCTTTGCAGCTAAATCAAGTTGTTCATTCTTTAAGCTTTGTAGTAAGTCATCAAGCGCTTCACCATATTGTAAATCACGAAGACCTGGGGTATTTGGTGAAGAGATATTTACTGTGATGTACGATGCATGCTCAAATACTTTGCGCATACAATGAATGTAGTCATCTTTACCCTGCTCGTTTGGTGTATCTTTATTTTTACCTATATTTATACCTAGAATACCGTCATATTTCGCCGCTTTTACGTTATTAACTAGGTTATCAACGCCTTTGTTGTTAAAGCCCATACGATTTATGATCGCATTTGATTCTGGTAAACGGAAAATACGCGGCTTATCGTTACCAGCTTGAGGGCGAGGAGTAACAGTACCCACTTCAACGAAGCCAAAACCCATTTGTGAAAATGCATCAATACACTCTGCATTTTTATCTAAGCCTGCCGCTAAACCTACTGGATTTTTAAATTCTAAACCCAAAAAGTTAACTGGTTTATTAGGGACAGATTGAGACCACGCTGCACTCAATGGAGTATGAGCAAATCGGCGTAAATTATTAAGTGCAAATTCATGAGCCCACTCCGCATCACGGGTAAACATAAAACGGCGAGCTAGATCATAAAACATGGTTTGTTCCTTAGGTAAAAATAAACAAGGTAGCCGCTTATAAACGGACCATTGCAAATTAAGGGCAAAAAAATACCCCAGCGAGCTGGGGTATGTATTTTAACGACTTTTCACTTATTTGGAAGTGTCACAGTTGTGGCTTAACAACATTAGTTCACGAAGTGCTACTGAGAACTTCGCAAAATCATGGCTTTGCGATGTTTTGAATTCAGATAGCATCTGTTTCCAACGTTGTAGAAGTAGATCTTGGTTATCCATCCACTCATCAATTTGTGCATCAATGTCTTTGCTGTCTGCTGCAAAGCTATTAAGTACCACAGCCGATAACGTACGTTGTTGCCAATCAAGCTCTTCACGGTAAGAAGCACGAGCAAGTGCTTGCCAGTGATTTGCAACCGGTTGGTTAGTAATTTGGTCAAGGAACCAATGTAAGCCCATACGCGCACCCAACTTGAAGTACGTGTTAGATACCATAGCAATGCTACGCTCTGAATTATTAGCAATTTCGGCTAAGTCCATTACAGAGAATAGGCTTGATAGAGACACAACTCGTGTCGCAAGTGCTTTTGGTACATTGCTATCAATTAGCTTCTCAGCTGCTTTAACTAAACGCTCGCTTTCTTTTTCAACCATGTAGCTATTTAAGTTTTCACTTAAATCAGCAAATGTTGGTGCGAAGAACTCAATTGCTTGCTCAATCGTTTGTGCTTTATTGCGATGACGTAAGAACCAACGTGTTGCACGACGAACCGTACGACGTAACTGATAGAGCATTTCTGTTTGTACAGCTGCTGGGATCTTATTATCAAGTGCAACAATTGATGACCATGTTTCTGGCATCTGGAACACTTCTTTTGCAATTGAATAGCAAAGCGCGATTTCTGCTTCGTTAGCACCTGTTTCTTCGTGCATACGAACCATGAAGTTAAGGCCCATATCGTTAACAATATTATTGGCAAGTTTTGTTGCGATAATTTCTTTACGAAGTGGGTGGTTATCCATTGCATCGTTGAACTTCTCACGAAGTGGTACCGGGAATGAGTTAACCAATAACTGACGGTAATAAGGGTTTTCAGTGATTTCATCAACCACTAAAGACTCTTTAAGTACCATTTTCGCGTAAGAAACTAGTACAGATAGTTCTGGACGAGTTAAATCTTTACCCGCTGCTGCGCGCTCTGCAAGTTCTTCATCAGTTGGAATGAACTCAATTGCACGATTTAACTTGCCATCTTTTTCAAGGGCATGGATAAAACGTACTTTTTCTTTAAGTGTTGATGTGCCTTTTGACTGTGTAATCGATAAGGTATGCGTTTGACGATAACAATCTTTTAGAACCAGTTGCGATACTTCATCGGTCATAGCATAAAGTAGCTCATCACGTTGTTTACGCGTTAAGTCACCTTCAGCAACTAAGCCATTAAGTAAGATCTTAATGTTTACTTCGTTATCTGAACACGCAACACCACCTACGTTATCGATGAAGTCAGTGTTAACACGACCGCCTTTAGCTGCAAATTCGATACGACCTAATTGAGTAGCACCTAAGTTACCACCCTCGCCTAAGATTTTCGCACCAAGCTCAGAACCGTTAATACGAAGTGCATCATTCGCGCGGTCACCAACATCTGCATCAGTCTCTTTAGAGTTCTTGATGTAAGTACCGATACCACCATTCCAAAGTAAATCAAACTCCATCATTAGAGCTGCTTTGATTAATTCGTTAGGTGTCATGCTCGCTTTTTTAGTGCCAAGCATTTTCTTCATTTCAGGGCTTAAGCTAATTGATTTAGCCGCACGAGAGAATACACCACCACCTTGTGAAATAAGGTCTTTGTTGTAATCTTCCCAAGAAGAACGCGGTAAATTAAATAAACGCTCACGCTCAGGGTAAGATGTTGCAGCATCTGGGTTTGGATCAACAAAGATGTGCATGTGGTTGAACGCCACTTGTAAGCGAATGTGCTTAGAAAGCAACATACCGTTACCAAATACGTCTCCCGCCATGTCGCCGATAGCTACAACAGTGAAATCAGTTGTTTGACAGTCAATGTCCATTTCACGGAAGTGACGCTTAACAGACTCCCACGCACCTTTTGCAGTGATACCCATTTTCTTATGGTCATAACCTACTGAGCCACCTGATGCGAATGCATCACCTAGCCAGAAGTTATATTCATTTGCGATACCGTTTGCGATATCAGAGAAAGTCGCAGTACCTTTATCGGCAGCAACAACTAAATACGGGTCATCTTCATCATGACGAACAACATCAACTGGCGGAACAATCTCACCACGTTCGATGTTATCTGTGATATCTAATAAACCACGGATGAAAATTTTGTAACACTCTTGGCCTTCTTTGAAGAATGCTTCACGGTCTGTCGGTAGCTGTTTACATACGAAACCACCTTTCGAACCTACTGGCACGATAACCGTGTTTTTAACTTGTTGCGCTTTAACAAGACCCAGTACCTCAGTACGGAAGTCTTCACGACGGTCAGACCAACGTAGGCCACCACGTGCAACTTTACCACCACGTAAATGCACACCTTCAACGCGCGGCGAGTATACGAAGATCTCAAACGCAGGCAGTGGTAATGGCATTTCTGGGATCATAGAAGGCTGAACCTTGAACGATACATATGACTTAAATTGGCCATCCGCTTCTTTTTGGAAGAAGTTCGTTCTAAGAGTTGCATTGATCATATCAACGTATAAACGGATGATACGGTCATCATCTAGGTTTGCTACGTTTTCTAGTTCAAGATTTACTTGTGCAACTAGCTTCTCAAGCGTCTTCTCACTACCAGGGTTCTTAACTGAGAACTTTTTAGTGAATAAGTTAACGATTTGCGAAGCAATATGTGGGTAATTTGCAAATGTGCTTTCGATGTAAGTCTGCGAGAAAGTTACACCAATTTGACGCATGTATTTAGCGTATGCACGAAGAATAGACGCTTCACGACCGGTTAAACCACCCATTAATACTAAACGGTTGAAACCATCGTTTTCTAAACGGTTATTCCAAACATTAGTAAGCGCAGCACGGAAACGAGCAGATACTTTATCAAAGTCAGCAATGCCCTTATTGTCAATTAGCATGGTGAAATCCATGATCCAATTAACTTTACCGTCTGTCGTTTTAACTGAGTAAGGCGTTTCACCCACTACACGTAAGCCAAAGTTTTCTAACATTGGCATGACGTCAGATAAGTGGATTGGCTCATCTTTATGGAATAAGCTTAAACGAACAACATTGGTATTTGCTTCTTCTTGTGGACGATAGAACAACATTTCTAGTTTGTTTTCGTCATTAAGAAGCTCAAGTTTCTCGATATCAACAACCGCAGCACTTGGTAAAACCTGATCTTTATATGCACTTGCAAATGCTTGTGCATATTTACGGTTTAGTTCTTTACCGCGTGCTTCACCTGCACTTTCAAGTAGTGCAGACTGGAGTCTATCTTCCCAAGTACGGGCAGCTTCAATTAGGTTGTTTTCGATGTCTTTCACGTTATATTCAATATTATTGTCAGTCACACGCACCGTATAATGAGTACGGGCTAATGTTGACTCAGAGAAGAAAGTAGTAAATTCGACTTTGTCGTCAGAATTAAATGCGTTAGCTAAGATACGTTGCGTTTCACGACGTAGTGCCGTGTTATAGCGCTCACGCGGTACATAGACCATGCAAGAGAAGAAACGGCCATATGCGTCTTTACGCACAAAAATACGGCACATATCACGCTCTTGTACTTGTAGTACGCCCATAGCAACTTCAAGTAGTTCGGCTTCACGTGCTTGCACAAGTTCATCACGTGGGTATGTTTCTAGGATATTTAATACCGCTTTATAAGCATGGGTGCCTTTAGCAAAGTCACACATTTCCATAATGCGATTAATTTTACTTTTCAGTACCGGAACATCAGCGGCGCTGTTGTTGTAAAAGCTCGAAGAGAATAAACCAAGGAAACGGTCTTCACCAATTACATTGCCTTCCTCGTCAAAACGCTTGATACCCACATAGTCAATATAAGCAGGACGGTGAACACGAGACACTGAATTAGTTTTCGTTAAAATCAGTAAATTATTGCTACGCGCTTCTTGACGTGCAACTTCTGGTAATTCAGAAAGTAAACGGCTGTGCTCTTCGTCTGTATTTTTCATCAGACCAAGGCTAGTACCTTTTTTACCTTTTAATTGGTAATCACCCTGTACAGGCGACAGTTCATACTCACGATAACCCATTAGGGTAAAGTTATCTTTTGCTAACCAGTCTAAAAACTCAACCGTTTCAGCAACTTCACTTTCGTTATTATTATGATGACGCTTAGGTAAATCCTTCGTTACAGCAATTAGCTTTTCACGAATTGGCTGCCAATCTTCTACAGCGATAGATACGTCAACTAACACAGACTCAAGTTCTTTTTTGAAAGACTCAATAACTTTTGCATCTGTTTGGCGATCAATCTCGATAAAGAACACCGTTTTTGTTGACGTTGATTCTTGCTCTGCTTTTAAGCTTGAAATACCTGTGATTTTAGCATTTTTGTCACGTTGGATTTTCAGTGGAGAGTGAAGTAATAAGTGAGAAGAGATGTTTTCGCGAGTCATGGCCATACGCACAGAATCAACTAAGAAAGGCATGTCTTTCGCGATGATTTCAACAATAGTGTGCGATGACTGCCAGCCATCTTTTGCTACTTCAGGATTGAAGACACGGACAACCGCGTCATCAGAGTTATTTTTTTCTAGCGAGTTCCATAGGCTTAGTGCAGCGCCATATAAGTCACTATCGTTGCGATGTGCCAAATCCTCTTTAGACATATTGCTGTACAAGGCTTTGGCGAATTTCTCAACGAGTAACACATTATCAGCGTGAACTTTTTTCTGGATCAGCTTACAGACATTATCTAAGATAACCGAGGCTTGCCCTTCATTTCGTGTCATTGTATGTTCCTTAATCTATACTACTTATCGATTAGTAGAATATTTGTACAGCCATTTATTAGCGTGGAGTCAGGTAAATTCTAACTCTTTTGCAGCTAATAAACAGCCTTTTCGATGAAATCATTTTAAGCTTTTCAGCTATTTGGTCATCTATTCACAAAATATAGATATAAATGGCCATTACTGGCCATATTGGAGCACAATTATTCACATTATTTTTTCTGGTCAGTCCAGAGGAAGCTACCAATTGCAGGTAAAAGTAGTACTGCGCCCAGCATGTTAACCAAAAACATGAAGGTCAAAAGAATACCCATATCTACTTGGAACTTCAGATCAGAGAAAATCCATGTGCTAACACCAATGGCTAAGGTAATACCCGTGAATAACACTGCACTGCCACGCTCTGCTAATGCATTGCGATAAGCCACTTCGAGTGCCACACCTTGTTTTAGCTGCCCCATCATTGATGACAGTATATAAATCCCATAATCAACACCGATACCAACACCTAAAGCGATAACTGGTAGTGTCGATACTGTTAAACCTATTTCAAGTTGTACCATCAAGGCTTGCGCTAAAGTTGATACGATATACAGAGGTAATACAACCGCAACCGTTGCCTTAACACTTCTAAAGCTAATTAAGCATAGCAGGATTACGGCGCCGTAAACGTAAAGCATCATAGGTAGCTGTGCAGCTGATACAGATTCGTTGGTTGCGGCCATTACACCCACAGGCCCTGATGCTAACTTAAACTTCAACTCATCCGTTTCTTCAGCCTTAGCAAACTCTTTGACCTTTGCTACTACATGGTCAATAGTTTCTGCTTTGTGGTCATTTAAGAAAATAATCACTGGCATTACAGAGCAGTTACCATCGAGTAAACCTGAGCTTGTTTCAACGCGTGAAGTAGCTTGCACTAAACTTGCCGTGTTGCGCGGCAGGCTTTGCCATTTAAGGTTACCTTCGTTGAAGCCGGCATTCACAGATTGCGCAACTGAGCTTAAACTCACTGCTGATTGCACCCCTGCGACGTTTTCCATCTGCCATTGGAAACGACTAATACGCTCCATCACATCATGCTCAGTACAAGCAGCAGGATACGCTTCTACAATCACTTTTAGGATATCTGATGAAATGGTGTATTTATCAGAAATCAAAAAGGTGTCTTGGTTATAGCGGGCATCTTGGTGCAAAGATGGCGCACCTGCGTGTAAATCACCAATGCGCATTTTGTCAGCTTGCCAATAACCCACTGCAAATAATATCGCTGTAAGCACAATAATTAAACCGGCGGTTCTACGGTCCGTCGCTTTTACTAACAGTTCACGCAATTTATCTAAGAAATTCGGTTTGTCTGAGTGTGTTCCTGCTTGAATATGCACTGAGCCTTCAAAGCGCATATACGATGCCCACACTGGTAACAATACGAGGTTTGTGAAAATAATTACCGCCACACCTAAACTTGCTGTGATGGCAAGTTCACGAATAATACCAATATCAATGGTGAGTAAGGTTAAAAAGCCAATTGTGTCTGATAGCAGCGCGATACCACCTGGAATCAAAAGTGCTCTAAAGCTTGCCTGACAACACACCCGGGTTGAGCTTCCTGACGTCACTTTTTTACCGATGTCATTGATCATTTGCACACCATGACTTACGCCAATCGCAAACACTAAAAACGGCACCAAAATTGACATAGGGTCTAAGCCAAAACCCAAGGTTGATAACAAACCTAACTGCCAAACAACGGCAATGATTGAACAGGCAATCGGTAAAATTGTCAGTTTTAAAGAGTGGCAGAACAGCCAAACCATCACAAAGGTAAAAGCAATCGCGATTGCAAAAAATAACAGTACGCCTTTAGCACCCTCTGCTACATCCCCTGCCATCTTTGCAAAACCAATAATATGGATACTGACTTTATCAGTACTTAACGGTTCACGAACTTGTGTTTCTAACTTTTCTGCAAACGCTAATGTATCGAGTTTTTCTTGTGTTTGCGGATCAGTCTCGAGTAACTGGGCTGTTACCATTGCACACGAATAGTCACTGGCGATCATTCGGCCGACTACTTTTGCTTTTTCGATGTTTTCTTTTACAACTGCAAGACCACGTTTATCAGCTGTGAAGTTAGCCGGAATAATTGGACCACCAGCGAAGCCATCTTCAACAACTTCAACAAAACGTGCACTCGGTGCGAAAATTGAATTAACTAATGGACGGTTAACACCTGGAATAAAATAAAGCTGGTCATGAACTGCTTTTAGTTGGGTAAAAAATTCTTCATTGAAAATATCACCGTCTGCATCACACACCGAAATTAAAATACTATTTGCACCACCAAATTGCTTTTCGTGTTTGGTGTATACTTTCATGTATTCATGATTAAGAGGGATATTTTTATTAAACGAGGCGTCTAATTGAATTTGTGTTGCTTTGAATAATAAAAAACAGGTGATCAAAGCAAAGGAAATAATTGCGAACAAGCGATGACGAAATACCGCTCTTTCTAAAAAGTCTAATAAACCACGCATTACGGATTCAACTCCTTCACTTTAATGCCATTTTCTGAAGCCATAATTAGTTTGTCTTGAAACACAACACCGTCGAGCAATGATTTGCCATCGGCCATTTGCTCTTCTGATAATTGATCACCCTTAACATGAAAAATAACTCCACTATTAGCAAATAAAAGCCATTCGTTATTGTGGTTTATTGCGCTGTTGACGGTGGCATAATTAGTGTTTTGAATTGGTAACCACTGATCACTATTTGCTTGACGAGTAAATATATTGCCACGCAGACCTGCAACTAGGTCTTCACCACCCTGATCTGCAGTTGACGCAAACGTAAAGAAAGAGCCCATATAAATCTCTTCAAGACGTTGCCATGTTTGGCCATTATCAACACTTTCGGCCATTAGCCCCATTTCACCTGCTAAGATTAATCGGTCTTTAGTTTTCACTATACGATTAAAATGCGGCAAAATAGATGCCGTCTCAAGCTCATATCCTTCAGGATCTGTTTCTTTTAAATCATTCAAATAGTCGCGATCATCTTCAAATAACAAGCTATCTAAAAAACGTTTCTGCCATGTTTGGCCACCATCAGTGGTTTCAAAAAACATGCCGTATGCACCCACTGCATAACCATGGCTTTCAGATGTAAAAAGAATATCTAAACATGGTTTATCCATGTTTGGTAAAGATTGTTGTAACTGCCAAGTTTTAGCAGCATCCACGGTGTTGATAATAGTGGCATCGTGGCCACAAGCCCAGCCTAATTCGTCATTATAAAAATCAACCGCGGTGAGTAATACTTGTGTTGGTACACTGGCTTGCTGCCATGTTTGTGCGTCAGTACTAGTGATAACCACACCATGTTTACCAACAGCAACCAGTTTTTCACCGACCAATTCGATGTCAGTGAGTAGAGTTTTGTTTGCATTAACTGCACTAATCGCTTGTTGCGGTGTGGGCATGTCTTGAGAAAAACATGAAGCACTATAAGCAAGACAGGCATAAAGCAAATACTTCATAAAGATAAATCGCCTTCGAAAAGATAAAAAGAGAAGTCAAAAAAGCCACTGGGAAAACCAATTGCGTGTCTTGATGACTTACGCGAATTGCAAAAGGCACCTGAAGTCAGGTGCCTTAGATTGTTTAACGACCTTCGCGGCGTAAAGCGCTTGAAGTGAACTCGTTATCGTTGAATGATTGTGAGAAATCATACATTTTTTCTTGGTTATCTAAACCAATTGCTAGGTAACGACGAGAGTTAAGGTCATGATAAACTTCTAACGTACTCCAATGAGTCGGTACTTCATAGTAGTTAAGACCATGTGCCATTGCTACACGATACATTTGGTCACGGTTATCATAAATATCCGTTACATGTACTTGCCAGCTATCTTCATCAATATAGAAAACACGTTTCTTATAAATATGACGCGTACCTTCTTTCAGGTTTGCTTCTACAACCCAAACACGGTGCTTTTCGTAACGAACATATTCAGGGTTAATGTGACCAGCTTGCAAGATATCATCATAGCTTAACTTATCGCTGTGAAGTTTATAGCTGTTATATGGAATATAAAGCTCTTGCTTACCTTTTAATGTCCAGTTGTAACGGTTAGGAGAACCGTTGAACATATCAAAGTCATCAGTGGTACGTAAGCTATCAGCCGCTGTTCCTGGTGCATCATATGCAACATTAGGTGCACGACGAACTCGACGCTGACCTGAGTTGTACGTCCATGCTTGGCGTGGCGTTAAGATTTGGTCCATAGTTTCATGAACTAATAACGCAGTACCTGCTAGACGAGCTGGCTCAGTTACTTTTTGCTTAAACTTAAACAAGATATTAGATTCTTGCAGTTTTTCTGGCGTTGCATCTGGTGATGAATATTCAACTAAAAGTTGCTCTTCAAAACCAACATAATTATATGAGCCTGACGCTGTTGGTGCTGCTTGACCACCATAGCGTTCAATTGATAAACCACGGAAACGTAAAAGGTGATTCCAAATTGCTTCTAAACCATCTTTTGGAATTGGGAAAGGTACACCCACAGCTGTGTTTTTAATACCGTTACCACCTTCAACTAACTCAGCTGTCGTAGCATATTTTTTAGTCGCATCATAAACAAACTGCGGATAAGACGCACTACGACGCGTTGGATAAATGTTCATCTTAAACGTGTCTGGATAAGTGTTGAATAATTCAACCTGACCAGGGCTCAAGTACTCTTTATATTTATCAACGTTTGACTTATCGATGGTGAACAACACTTTATCATCAGCGAATGGGTCTGGGTGGTGCATGCCTGGTTTATAATCTGCAGGAGGGGTTGTGATACCACCCGTCCAAGCTGGAATAGAACCATCTTTGTTAGCTGCTTTTTCTGCGCCAATTGGCGTTAAGTCATTACCTAAACGTGCTGCTTCATCAGCAGTAATTTTTGCAAGTACACTAGAGCTTGCGAAAACGCTACAAAAAGCTGCAGCAATGAGGGTAGGTTTTCTAATAATCATAATTTACCCTTAGATTGAATATTTAATATTAAATGAAACATAATCGCGGTCAGAGAATGTATTCGTCGCGCCACCACCCCAGAAAGAGTTATAGCTAAAGTCGAATGACCACGCATTTTGATAGTTGAAGTTCATCGTTACACCGAGTGATTTACGGTCTTCAACAAATAAGAACATCGGATCAGGTGTAATACCATTCACATCATGTGAGAACACAAAACGTGGCGAGAAGTTAACACCGTTGAAAATGTTATAGTAATCACCTTTAGCGATTAAACGATAACCCCATGCCGATGCTGTTGGGAACGGATTCGTTTCAGGACCATTCGATAAACCCATATGAAGGGTTGAATAATCATCGCTCAGTGGCCCCTGCATAATGCCGCTTCGACCCGTACCTGCAACGTTTAAACGCAGCTCATCGTATTCAGGCATATTATTAATGCGCACACCACCGATTTCACCAACAACCGCCCAGCTGTCTGCACCTAATGATGGGCCAAATAGATGCGTTGCTGTAAATTGTAATTGTGCTGTGTTACGTAATATAAAGCCTTGCGCCACTTCACCAGGACCTACAACACTTGTAGCATCACCCAAACTCATTTGCGAAATACCCGCAAAGTCAGGTCGAATTCCAGCCACGGCTAGTTGTTCTGGCATACCCGCATAAAGAAGTTCTACGTCATCAATTTGTAGTGGCTCATCTTGACGGAATGCAAATTCACCAGCGAAAGCAGTCTCGCCTAATGATGTATTAAAGCTGATACCATAAAGCTTAATATCTTCAGGGTATTCTAATTGGCCTTTGGTGAATGCTTGTAAGCTAGTTACATTATCTTCAGTGATTTCTGTAGATAACAACATACCAATATCAGCCGCGATAGCACCAGCTGTAAAATTAGACACTTGACCAGAAATTACTGGGCGTCGGCTATGGTAATTGATGTGGTATAAAGCCACTTCAGTATCGTTTAATTCAGGTAAAAACATACCTAAACGTAAACCATATTGACCACCATCATCTGGCTCATTTTTACCCGCACTGCCCTTACCTTTAAGAGCTACTTTAGTCGGATAAGCTAAATACATTTGCGCCATCATAGCTTGACCTTGCGCAGATGTTGGATCAACACCTTGCGAACGCACAATATCGTCTAAGCTGTTTAAGCTTTCTGTTAAGAATGCTAAATCGATATCTGGGTTTGATGTAAAACCTAGTTGAATATTTTGCTGATAACCATTCTCTGACGCGAAATCGTTAGTCGAGAAGTACGTACCTGCAGCTGGAAGACGTGTTTCATGCCATTCATATTGGTAAAAGCCTTCCAGTGTTAAGTTATCTGTAATGCCAAGAGATGCCCAAAGCATACCCACAGGGATAAAGGCTTCTTTTAACTCAGCGCCTGGCGCTTTTAAACGATCGATATCAACTGGGTTAACGTTTATACCATGAGAAATCAAGGTACTTTCACCCCAGTTTACAACTTGCTGACCTAAGCGAATAGACAGAGGGTTACGACCTTCATTTAAATCGAAGTTTGCCCAAACGTACGCATCTAATAAACGTAAATCAGCACATACTTGTTCTTTAGTGTCATCATCGTCACATGGGTCTACTTTGTTACCTGATGTAGGATTGCTATATGCAAAATCGCCATCCATCAATGCAAAGTCGTAAAAATACATAAAGCGTGTAAAGAAACCATAGTTATCTTTACTAATTGATAACTCGTGGTTGCCCTTTAATAATTTTGAGAATGAATCACCACTATCAAAATTTAAATTCCCTGCATCACCATTATTAGAGTAGGCACCAGGTTGGTTCCAAACATCCGCAGAAGAATAAATAGGATTTAACGCAGAATGATAACCCGTCCAATCAAATGAAGGATTATTACTTTTACCTATATGTTTAAAATCTCGGTCTTCAACACGAATGCTTTGACCATAAGAAAAGTTAGAGTCAAAACGTACGTCAAAGTCCCCTAACTCGAAGTTTGCTGCATGCAAAGATGTACTTGAGATTCCGAGTGTAGCCGCCGCGAGTCCCAAAGCTATTTTGTTTTTAACAAAAAGCGATCGTTTTATCATTGTGTTCATCCCCCTGTAACGGGTTGTTCTGTGATCAAATTGTTGTTTTTAGTATCTTTCTAACGATAGAAGCGAAACAATAAAAATACAATATAGAACGCGTTCAATCGGTTAATATTTATTTAAAAATGTGACGTTTACGTATTGGTAAGACGTCATACCAGATATTTTATACACGTAAATTAACAATAGAACAAATCGAATTAACAAAAATATAATAAAATTACTGTTTTGAAGAGCAAGAAAATAACTACAAATGAGGCTTTTTTACTGGGTGCTGAGCAATAAAAAAGCAGCTATAGCTGCTTTTTAACTCACTTTCTCTAATTTTATAAACTGATTTTCATCGGTTAATGTTAGCCGAAAGCGCCCTCTTATTCCTAAAGAAGAAATGTGCGGGCGTAAATAGCGAGCATCGAATCGTACGATTTTACCGCCGTCTTCTGTTACCTGAACAGACTTATATTTACCATGATAGTAATCAAGACATTCAGCATAACTAAGGTACAAAGCAAAATAGTATTCTCTCATTAGCTTTCAAGTGCTTTCTCAACCTTTTCAAATAAATCATCGCTTAACCCTTCTAAATTTGCTAAACGCATTAACTGCGCTTTTATAGCTGCTGAACGATTTTCGTCGTAACGTCGCCATGACATAAATGGGGTTAGCATTCGCGATGCATTTTGAGGGTTAATATCATTTAATTTAACTAATAAGTCGCCCAAAAGTTCATAACCTTTACCATCAGCTCGATGGAATTGGGTAATATTAAAATGACTAAAGCTGCCAACTAATGCCCGTACACGATTTGGGTTTCCAAAATCGAAGCTTGGATGATTATAAAGAGCTTTAATATCTTCAATACTGCTCGCTGTCTCTTTCATCGCTTGCAGTGCAAACCATTTATCCATCACAAGTACATCATGACGCCATTTTGCATCAAATTCATCAAGTAATGTGTCACACAATGGGTGGTTAGCTTTCACAACAGCACTTAATGCTGCCAATACATTCGTCATATTACTACTGTGAGCAGACTCATTAATTAAGCTATTTACTGAGTTGTGATTTGTTTTAGCTAAATAGTACAAGCAAACTTGTTTAAGAGCACGTATGGCTACAGCAGTTGCAGAGGTTGATCCATCATCCAACAGAGCGTTATAACAATTAACAAAAGAGTCAGCTAAACTGCTTGCAATTTGCGCTTCAAAGGTATTTTGCACTGCGATGATGTCATCCACAGGAATGATTGAGTATTCCGCGGCTAAAGTATCGTAACTGGGTAGTTTTAACAGTTCTGCAATTAGTGCAAGATCACCATCTCGCTCATCAATAAGTGTTTTAAGCGCATTAATTATTTCATCTGATAAGTTAGCATCACCAGATGCAACAGCTTGTTTCATCTCATTAGTAAATAAGCGTTGTTGAGCATCCCAGCGCGAAAAGTCACTACGGGCAAAACGCATAATATGTAACAGATCAGCAGCAGAAGTATTTTGATTAACAATGCATGGCGCAGAGAAGTCCTCTAACAGCACTGCGACTGGACGCTGTTTAATCCCTTCAAAAACAAACTGCTGTGTTTTTTCAGCGACATTTAATACCGAATCTTGTGGCTGGTTATTAATCACAAGAGGTAGTGACTGCCCTACACTGTCTAAAAGCTCAACAGCAAACGGAATATGCAATAAGGCATTGTCAGGTTGATTATCAGGAGCAAACTGTTCAATGCTGAGTGTGAAGGTCTGCTTTTGTTCATCGTAAACTTGTTCTACATTAAGTTTTGGCGTTCCAGCTTGACTATACCAACGCTTAAATTGCGTTAAATCGATACCTGATGCATCACTCATAGCAGCAACAAAATCATCACAGGTAACAGCTTGTCCGTCATGACGCTCAAAATACAATGACATACCTTGTTGGAACTTTTCTTCTCCCAGTAAGGTATGCATCATACGAATAACTTCAGCCCCTTTGTCATACACAGTAACCGTGTAAAAGTTGTTCATTTCGATGACTTTTTCAGGGCGAATTGGGTGTGCCATTGGCCCCGCATCTTCACTAAATTGGTGCGTTCGCATCACTTTAACCGCATCAATTCGATTGAGTGCTCGCGACCCCATATCACTACTAAACTCTTGATCGCGGAAAACAGTCAATCCCTCTTTTAAAGACAATTGGAACCAATCACGACATGTAACTCGGTTTCCTGTCCAGTTGTGGAAGTACTCATGTCCGACTATGGATTCAATTGTATGGTAATCTTTATCTGTTGCTGTTTCTTGATTCGCCAGAACACATTTAGAGTTAAAGATATTTAAACCTTTATTTTCCATCGCGCCCATGTTGAAGAAATCAACAGCGACAATCATGTAAATATCTAAATCGTATTCAAGGTTAAAGCGCTCTTCATCCCATCTCATTGATTTTTTTAGTGATGTCATAGCATGAGGTGTTTTTGATAAATTTCCTTTATCAACAAATAACGCTAATTCAACATTGCGACCTGACTTGGTTGTATAATGATCACGTAGCACATCAAAGTCACCAGCGACTAATGCAAATAAGTAGCTAGGCTTTTTAAATGGGTCTTGCCATTTTACAAAGTGCCGACCGTCATCTAAGTTACCAGCCTCAATTTGGTTACCATTTGAGAGCAAGTGAGTATATTTTTTGTCAGCAATAATAGTCACATCAAAACTGGCAAGTACGTCTGGACGGTCGAGGTAATAAGTAATTTTTCGAAAACCTTCGGCTTCACATTGCGTACAGTAAGCACCACCCGACAAATACAAACCTTCTAGTGAAGTATTCGTTTGCGGATCAATATGGTTTTCTATTTTCAGAATAAAGTTTTCTGGTAGGTTATGAATGATTAGTTTTTCATCTTCGAGTGTATAATCATCATAGGCTTTATCATCAACCACTACTGAGATAAGCGTTAAATCAACACCATCAAGAGCAAGGTCCGAATTACTTTCATCAGTACGATTGATTGTCATTGTAGACTGTACTGACGTTTGTAAAGGCGCTAATTCGAAGCGTAAATCGATATGTTGAATTGAAAATTGAGGGGCTTGATAATCTTTTAAATATTGAGCTTGAGGTTTACTCGTAGCAGACATAACTGGCTCCAAAATGGCCCTGCAACTATACAGGGCCTAAGTTTATTATTCAGCGCTAGCTTCTTGTTTAACGTGTTTTGGGGTAATACGTAAAATCTTAATACCTAAATAGGCGTAAACAACCGCTAAGAATGGATTAATTAAATTAAAGAATGCATACATAGCGTAATCAAATGGATTTATTAATAAAACACTCTGCATGTAAGCACCACAGGTATTCCAAGGTATAAGTGGGCTTGTAATAGTACCGCCATCTTCTAATGTGCGAGATAAGTTAACTGGCTTCAAACCGCGCTTTTCGTACTCATCTTTAAACATTCGACCAGGAACAACAATCGCAATATATTGGTCAGCTGCTACCGCATTGGTACCAATACAGGTTGCGATAGTGGCAGTAATCAGCGAGCCTGTGCTTTTTGCAATTTTTAAAATGCTCTTTACGAACATATCAAGTAAACCGGTTTTTTCCATAATAGCGCCGAACATCAAGGCTGTCATAATCAGCCAAGTTGTTGTTAGCATGCCTGCCATACCGCCACCACTTAATAGTGAGTCCATTTTTTCATCGCCAGTATCGATACTGAAACCGTCGAAGAAGGTTGTCCAAACTAGTTTAAAATAGCCAATCGCGTGGCCTTGTGATGCATCAATTTGGCTGTTTATTAAATCTGATTGAAATAACATCGCCCAAATCGCACCTAGTACAGCCCCGATAGAAATCGCAGGAAAAGCTGGCATCTTACGGATTGCCAAGAAAAGTAATACAGCTAATGGCACTAGCATCTCAAAGCCAATATTGAAGTTTTGCTCTAATAAATTAACGATTTCATCAATACGGCCTGCTTCTGTCGAACCACCTGCATTAAATCCCATAAAAATAAAAATAATTAACGCAATAATAAAGCTTGGCACTGTTGTCCAGAGCATATGATGAATATGTTCAAATAAATCAGCTCCCGCAACAGCCGGTGCCAAATTAGTGGTTTCTGATAATGGACTTAACTTATCACCAAAGTAAGCACCAGAAATAACCGCCCCCGCAGTAACAACTTGTTCAAGGCCAAGGCCTGTTGCGACACCAAGCAGTGCAACACCAATGGTCGCAGCTGTAGTCCATGAGCTACCGATACTCATCGCAACAATGCCACAAATTAAGCAACTTGCTGCGTAAAACCAGCTTGGATTAATGATCTGTAAACCATAGTAAATTAAGGTTGGTACAGTGCCTGAAAGTAGCCAAGTACCAATTAAAGCACCGACCATCAAAAGAATGATGATTGCACCAAGAGACAAAGTGATCCCTTCGATCATGGCTTGTTCTAGTTTCTTCCAGGTATAACCATTTTTTAAGCCAATTAATGCGGCAGTAAAGGTGGCAAATAATAATGCGATTTGATTTGGACCCGATGATGAGTTATCACCGAATAAGTAAACTGCTGCACCTAGCAGGCAAACCAGCACTGAAATTGGGATCAGGGCGTCCAAAAAGCTGGCCTGTTTAACAGGTTTATCTTCAACTGAATTCAAAAGATAGTCTCCTACACGTCTTATATGGCGTGTTTAATTATTATTGTTCATAAGCCTCAAACCCTTATAGTTTAAGGCTATCAGATTTTTCATTATAACAAGATGACCTGTTTTAGGTAGCAAAAAAGGCGCCTAAGCGCCTTTTTATTGAACAATTTTGCTAAAAAAATGCTAATTATTTTTTCGCGATACGACCATATTTAATATAGTCCTGAGTGATCAGAGCCGCTTCTTCTAAGAATGGGTCTAAATCATCTAGCACATCAGGTAAGTCGTCTAGTTTCTCAACTGGCTTTTCACCCAGACGAACCAAACGTTCATTCGCACGCTCTAATGCACGCTCTTCGCCTTCGTCTTTCTCTTTTAAGCGGTCAGCTTCAACTAGTGAGATAGTCTTACGGTCTTTCTCTTCTTGATAGCGCTTAATGTCATCAAACACATAGCCAAACTCAGGTTCACTTGCAATACGTGCATCATGAAGCTTATTAACGTAAGAGATAGCTGGTTTTAGGTTATCAACTGAGTTGTATTTAGCACGGATGATGCTGTCCCAAGGTAGTGCATTATCTTGCTGGCTTTCGCCCCACTCTGCAGGATCGATAGCTGAAGGGAAAGATACGTCTGGTATCACGCCTTTGTGCTGTGTACTGCCGCCATTGATACGGTAGAATTTTGCAATCGTATATTGCACGCTACCTAATGGATGATCATATAAATCGTAAGCACGGCCAAGCGGTTTATGCTGCTGTACAGTGCCTTTACCAAATGTTTGCTCACCAATCACAATTGCACGACCATAATCTTGCATTGCCGCAGCAAAAATTTCTGAGGCAGAGGCACTATAACGGTCAACTAATACCGTTAATGGGCCATCATAAAAAGTCACACCATCACGGTCTTTTTGCTCTTCAATACGATTATTTAGTGTATGGATTTGAACGACCGGGCCTTGATCTATAAATAAACCAGAAAGTTGTGTCGCTTCATATAAAGAACCACCACCATTTTGACGTAAGTCGATGATAATACCATCAACTTTAGCTTCTTTTAATTTAGCAAGCTCAACTTTTACATCTTGTGATAGGTTATTGTAAAAGCCTGGTATTTCAATCACACCGATTTTACTGGTTAAATCTGAATACTTTGCTTCAAACACATTTGATTTGGCAGCACGGTCTTCTAAGCGAATTTTATCACGGGTTATTTCAACCACTTTAGGAGTGCCGTGAGCATCTGCACCTTTTAAATATTGTAAACGTACTTTGGTGCCTTTTGGACCTTTTATAAGCTCAACAACATCATCTAAGCGCCAACCGATAACATCAACAAAGTCTTCACCTTCTTGGGCAACACCAATAATACGGTCATCAGCTTTAATTTGCTCTGACTTATCTGCTGGACCACCCGGTACTAGGCTACGAATTACTGTGTAATCTTCATCATAACTAAGGACTGCGCCGATACCTTCTAACTCAAGGTCCATATCCATCTTGAATTGTTCAGCACGTCGTGGAGATAAATAAGAAGTATGCGCTTCGATGCTTCGTGCAAACGAGTTCATTACAATTTGAAACGCATCTTCACTATTTGTTTGTACTAAGCGTTTTTGCGCATTGTGGTAACGCTTGGTTAAAACATCTTTAATGCCTTGCCAATCTTTACCTGTCATTTTTAAGCGTAACGCATCATATTTAACTCGTTGACGCCATAACTCATCTAACTCAGCCTGAGTTGTTGCCCAACTCGCGTCCTCGCGGTCGAACATGTATTCATCTTCTTTATCAAAAGTCATTTCTTTATCAAGTAATGACAATGAATAATCATAACGCTCAAAACGTCGTTTTAAGCTTAAGTTAAAAATATCAAAAGCAAACCCAAGCTTCCCTGTCGAAAGTGCATTATCAAACTGGTCTTTATATTGCGAGAATGAGGCAATATCTGAAGCTAAAAAAACACTTTTGTTGAAATCAAGGGATTCGATGTAACGATCAAAAACTTGCTCAGATAATTCGTCGTTAAAACGAATAGGTTTGTAGTGTGCACGAGTAAATAAGTTTGTCACCCGTTTACTAGCCGTACTATGCTGGCTTTCTTGCTTAAGAATAGGCAAATCTTCAACAGTTAGATTGTCTGTAGATGCCAATAATGAACCTGAAAACAGGGCAGCGACTAACAGAATGAGCGTAAACTTATTACTCATACACAACTCCTTAATTTTTTACAGCTATTAAATGATATACAGGCTGTCTGCTTTGGTCTTAACTTGCATCCCTGTTACTAACTCAACATGAACCTCATCTTTGTTCACTTCAGTAATAACCGCATTAACAAGTGCTTGGCCAAGTTTAACTTTAACTTTGCTATTTACCTTGACCTCAGAGGCAGGTAAAGGTTCAACTTTTCCAGAACGTTTTGCAGGTGCAGCTTTTGCAGGCTTATTGCTAACTTTAGCGCCTTTTTCAGCTGATTTTGCATGATGACCCGTATTCTTTTTGTAAGATTTTGTGTCACCGTCTTTGCGTGGACGTTGTTGCTTTTTGCGTTTAGCCATTTTTGCACGGCTTTCTTCTAACGCTTTTTGTGCATG
The DNA here is from genome assembly GCF_051235485.1 of Pseudoalteromonas nanhaiensis. Lineage (NCBI taxonomy): Bacteria > Pseudomonadati > Pseudomonadota > Gammaproteobacteria > Alteromonadales > Pseudoalteromonadaceae > Pseudoalteromonas > Pseudoalteromonas nanhaiensis. The sequence goes on from NZ_JBPNYQ010000003.1 coordinate 200,577, forward strand.
TTCAACGTGTTCTTGTTCCACTTTTTCGTCTTGATTACCATCAAGATCGATACGAAACTCAGATTTAGTTACTGCTTCTAAATAACGCCAATTAGAGGTGTATTTTCTTAGCGCTTGACGAACCTGAGTTTTACTTACTTTCTCAGAACCTTCAATGCGCTCAGCGATATCTTTAAAAATACCTACTTTTAGCGGTTGAATGCCGTCTTTTTGTTTAAAACATTGTGGAAATTCTTGGTATAAGAAATCCAGTACTTCATTAATATCTTTTAGCTTGTTTGTGGTTTCCATGTTAGAACCTTTTATTACATCTTTTCATCAAGTGATGAATCGACATAGTGTGTTACCCAGTCGGTCAACTCTTCGAAGTCCGCTTCAATAAGCGCTAAATCACCGCGAAGGTGTTCCCAAATACCATTAATAATTTCATCAATTGATTCACAGTCAAGGTCATCAGGTAGACGATCCCAAGCCATGTGAATCAAGTCGTTGAGCCTTTCAGCAACAACTTCTTCTTCCCCTTCCCAATCACCTACATCGTGAATCGCAAAAAGGTAATCTTGCACATTTAGCAGATCTTTCATTTTAGATTTGCCTCAAAGCATTTTACCAATGCTTCTAAACCAGCTTGATCATCAGTATCAAAACGGCCAATGCTCGGGCTATCAATATCAAGTACAGCAAACACTTTACCACCTTTAAAAACAGGTACAACAATTTCAGAATTTGATGCTGCATCACATGCAATATGACCTGCAAATGCGTGAACATCTTCAACTAATTGTGTTTGTTGTGTTTGTGCAGCAGTCCCACATACCCCTTTACCTACTGGAATACGGATGCATGCTGGATTGCCTTGAAACGGCCCTAACACTAATTCTTCGGGAGAATCCATTAGATAAAAGCCCGCCCAGTTTATATCCTCTAAAGAGGTAAACAACAACGCACTTAAATTAGCCATATTTGCAATGACATTTGATTCACCTGCAATTAGTGATTCAGCTTGTTTAACTAATGACTGGTAAAAATCCTGCTTTTGCATACCAAACTACTTCTTATTAAACATACAGTAGCTAAAGGTACTCTTTGTAAGCAATAAATGAAACCTTTTAAGGGCAAAAAAAAACAATTTGCCCTTAAAATAAGCTAGCTTGATTAAATATTCTGCTATTGATGTGGAGATTGGGTTGCTAACCCCTGTCTTAAACCAAATAAAAACAGCCCTGCTGCTAAGGCAGACATAACTGCATTGATTACAAATGCCATCCCTGTAGTTGCACTTAACAAGTAACTAAAAATTGCCCCACCTAATAATCCCAGTGTCAAAACGCCCGAATAGTTTACTTTTGCATATTTATACATAAGTAAATAACCCGGTACTACAAACGCCGCCATTGTAAGACCCACAATGTGCGCATTAGCGATTGCACTGACAAGTAGATTAAAAAAAATACTCAGCCCATTACCATCTAAGGTAAAAGCATAATAAAGGCCGAGGATACAACCTACGATAACGGGCGATAATAATGAAAGTCCTACACTCTTTGCTAAACGATGTTTCATAAATTCCCTAATTTCACAAAGATAATACGAGATACGTAAAGCATGGACTAAGTGGTTGAAATGCGAAATATCGACAATAGTCGTAATTTGTAAAACTAAGGAAAGGCTGTAGAAACAAAAAAGCCGCTGAATAAATTCAGCGGCTTCAATGATGGTGGAGAGATAGGGATTTGAACCCTAGAGGGGCTACAAACCCCTGCCGGTTTTCAAGACCGGTGCATTCGACCACTCTGCCATCTCTCCGAATGCGAAAATCCTACTCGCTAGCGCCAGTAGTAAAAATAATGGTGGAGAGATAGGGATTTGAACCCTAGAGGGGCTACAAACCCCTGCCGGTTTTCAAGACCGGTGCATTCGACCACTCTGCCATCTCTCCGACGGCGTGCATAATAGATAAGGCAGCTGTGTTTGTGAAGCTTTTTTTTCAAAAATCTGTTTAAGTGATTAAAAAACAACTAAATCGCTCAGCATTAACACAATTAAAGTCAAAATATAATCGATTTGAACTTTTTGATTATTTTGCATGTCTATTGATCTACAAAGGTTTGCCCAAACATATAACTCTTGATAGGCTTAGTTTCAGTTTAATATTGGAACTAACGAACGAATTAAGTTCATTCAAAGGAGCTCTAACAATGGCGTTTAATCAATCGTACAATACCACTAGACCGGTAATGTCGACTATTGAAACAAATAAAGTATTAAAAAATACTTACTTTTTACTGGCTATGACACTTGCTTTTAGCGCAGTAACTGCAGGTATTTCAATGGCGATGAATCTACCTTATTTTATGGGGTTAGTATTTAGCTTGATTGCATTTGGTGTTCTTTTTGTAGTTAACAAAAAGGCTGACAGTGCATCAGGTGTTGCATGGGTGTTTGTATTTACTGGTTTGATGGGCGCGGGCCTTGGCCCTATGCTTAACTACTATGCAGCAATGCCGAACGGTCCAATGCTAATAATGCAAGCGCTTGGTTCTACTGCGTTGATCTTCTTTGGTTTGTCTGCGTATGCACTTACCACTAAAAAAGACTTCTCATTTATGGGCGGCTTTTTAACTGTTGGTTTAATCGTGGTTATCATTGCAAGCCTAGTAAACCTCTTTATTGGTAGCTCTATCACCTTTATGGTTATTAATGCAGCTGTTGTATTGATTATGTCTGGTTTAATCTTATTCGATACAAGCCGTATCATAAATGGCGGCGAGACAAACTATATTCGTGCCACAGTATCTTTATACCTGAACGTCTATAACTTATTTACATCTCTCCTACACCTACTTGGTGCAAGTGATGACTAATTAAATAGTTCTGTTAAAATAGCCCCTTTCTAGGGGCTTTTTTATTGGATGCGTTTTGGCAAAATTTGTACTTTCTCTTCACACCGCACCGACTGACCACGATACTACACAACGTCTGATTAAATTTTCACAGGCATGCATTGAGTCAGGTCACACTATTTCAGCTGTTTTTTTATACCAAGCAGGTGTTTTTCATGCCAGCCAACATTTAGAACTTGCCAGTGACGAGCTACCAATAAGTCGTTTGTGGCAAGGTTTACATGAACAAGCTATTCCGCTTTTATTATGCGTTACAGCTGCAGAAAAACGAGGATTAGATATTAACCAGACGGGTGTTTTCACAGTGGCGGGGTTAGCTGAGTTTGCAATGCTTGCCAGTGATGCTGATAAATGGGTGCAATTTAAATGAAAAACGTTTTAGTTATTAGCCAACACAGCCCGTTTGATGACCAGCATATTCGTGACTCACTCGACACGACGCTAATTTTCGCTGCTATTGAACAAAACATTAGCTGGTTGCTCAGTGGTGAGGCAGTTTTAGCTCTAAAAAAGAATCAACAGCCAGAACAACTTGGTATCAAAAACTATTTTAAAACCATTAAGACGCTTGAGTTATATGATGTAGAAAATATTTATGTGTGCGAAAAATCATTAATAGACTTTAATTTAACAAAAGATAAATTAATTATTGATGTGAAGGTAGCCAGTTTTGAGCAGCAACGTCATTTAATAAGCCAACAAGATCAGGTGGTAACATTATGAGCACACTTCATATATTTGCTAAACCACTTTCTCATTATTGCACCAATACGCTAGCAAATTTAATAGCCGCAGAGGATACTATTCTATTAGTTAGCGACGCTTGCTACAGCAGCACGCAATTTAAGCAATTTTCATCCGCTTTATATTTACTCAATGAAGATGCCACAGCACGAAATATCTCTATAAGCTTGGGCGACATCGCAATCGACTACACGCAATTTGTAGAAATGACTTTAAACACAAAGAACACGATTACTTGGTAAACCATGCTTGAATTTAATAACAAACAAATAGAAACTGACAAACAAGGTTATTTACTTGACTCAAATGATTGGTGTGAAGAGCTTGCACCAATCATTGCTGAGCAAGAGAATATTACGTTAAGTGAACAGCACTGGGAAGTTGTGCACTTTGTGCGTGATTTTTACTTAGAATATAACACCAGTCCAGCAATCCGTATGCTGGTCAAAGCCATGGCCCAAAAACTAGGTGAAGAAAAAGGTAATAGTATGTACTTATATAAACTATTTCCCAAAGGCCCAGCTAAACAAGCAACTAAAATTGCAGGTTTGCCTAAACCGGCTAGGTGCATTTAATGGCAAACAAAGCCAATAGCAAACCACGTCGTAGTAGCGGTCGAACGTATTCAAGGCCCACGCAAAAACGCCAAGTTAAAAAAGCAATCAGCCCAGAGCAGCGCAAAGTAGTGCTGTTTAACAAACCATTTGATGTGCTTTGCCAATTTACTGATGAGCAAAACCGCAAAACGCTTGCCGACTTTATTAGTATTAAAGACGTGTATGCAGCAGGACGCTTAGACAGAGATAGCGAAGGGCTTTTGCTACTTACAAACTGCGGCAAGTTACAACATACACTCACTGAACCCAATAAAAAAACAGCTAAAACGTATTGGGTTCAAGTAGAAGGCGATGTCAGTGATGAGGCTATTTTTGCCCTAAACAAAGGCGTAGAACTTAAAGATGGCATGACCAAGCCTGCCAAGGTTAAACGCATTAACGAACCATCAATTTGGCCGCGTACCCCGCCCGTTCGCGAGCGCAAAAACATACCTACCAGCTGGTTGGAAATCTCTATCACTGAGGGACGCAATCGCCAAGTTCGTCGCATGACTGCTCATGTTGGCTTTCCTACTTTACGATTAATTCGTTACAGCATTGGTAGCTATACTCTCGATGGTTTGGATAGTGGCCAGTTTAAAGTAGTGAACAATCCAGATGCATAAACCTAATGTCACAGTCGCGGCTATCGTTACATGCGAAGATAAGTTTTTACTTGTTAAAGAACGCGATAAACACACAGGTGAGATCTGTTATAACCAGCCTGCCGGTCATTTGGAGGCAAATGAAACCTTAGCTGAAGCTGCTTGTCGTGAGCTTATTGAAGAGACAGGTATTAGCCTTAATGCCAGCCATCTGGTTGGTATTTACAATTTACATGCGGCTAATGGCGTCCATTATATGCGTTTTAGCTTTGCTTTTACTTGCCCAGAGCTATATTTACCATCCCCCCAAGATAATGACATTCTCAGTGCCGATTGGTTTAGCATTGAGCAAATAAGAAACTTACCACTTAGAAGCCCGCTGGTTTTAAAATGCATTGAAGATCATTTAGCTGGCCAAGCCTACCCCCTAAGTTTGATTTACCAATAACTGCTGTAATTTTGGCTGGTTTGGGCGTCTAAAAGTATGCTATATCCAACCCACTATTACTTGCAATCAATGCCTTGCCTAAATCGCTTTTAATTCCAACTGAAACTCGCATCTTGAGGTGGTTTGGGTATATAATACCGCCCTTTCCATAGCAGTTAAAAATGACAGCGAATATTATGAGCGAAAATAGTCACATTAAAGTCATCGTGGGTATGTCCGGCGGTGTTGATTCTTCTGTATCAGCGTATTTATTAAAGCAGCAAGGCTATCAAGTTGAAGGCCTGTTCATGAAAAACTGGGAAGAAGACGATAATGATGAATATTGCGCTGCAGCTGAAGACCTAAAAGACGCACAAGCTGTGTGCGACAAGCTAGGCATTGAGCTTCACACTGTAAATTTTGCAGCCGAATACTGGGACAACGTATTTGAGTACTTTTTAGCTGAGTACAAAGCAGGCCGTACGCCAAACCCAGACATCATGTGTAATAAAGAAATCAAATTCAAAGCATTTTTAGAATTTGCAGCGCAAGCACTGGGTGCAGATTATATCGCGACTGGTCACTATGTACGCCGCGAAAAACGTGGTGATAAATTTGTCATGTGTCGTGGTCTTGATGACAACAAAGATCAAAGCTATTTCTTATACACTCTAAGCCATGAGCATATTGCGCAAACACTTTTCCCTGTTGGCGATATTGCTAAGCCTGAAGTACGCCGCATCGCTGAAGAGCAAGACTTAATCACTCACGATAAAAAAGACAGTACCGGTATCTGTTTTATTGGTGAGCGTAAATTTAAAGACTTCTTACAAAAATTCTTACCAGCACAGCCAGGTAAAATTGAAGATACCGATGGCAATGAAGTGGGTGAGCACGAAGGCTTGATGTACCACACACTTGGTCAACGTAAAGGTCTATTAATTGGCGGCATGAAAGAAGGTTCGGGTGAACCTTGGTATGTAGTTGATAAAGACGTTGATCGAAACGTATTAGTGGTTGGTCAAGGCAAAGACCACCCTCGCCTATACAGTAATGGCTTAAATGCAAATCAACTTCACTGGGTTGACCGCGAAGGCCCTAAAGGGACTACGCGCTGTACGGTTAAAACCCGTTATCGCCAAGAAGATATCAGTTGTACATTACTCGTTGGTGAAGATGGTATGGCACGCGTGTTATTTGATGAGCCACAAAAAGCCGTGACTCCTGGTCAATCAGCCGTTTTCTATGCTGACGAAGTGTGTTTAGGTGGTGGGATTATTGATTCGGTGATCAAATAATGACAGAACACCAAGTCATGGCGTTAGCTGCCATGTGTCAAGTTGCTAAACAAGTACAAAAAGTTGCGCAATATGGCCAAGGTAGCGACCACGAATTAGAAAAGTTATTAAACTGTATAATTGAAACATCACCAAATAGTCCTGAAGATGTGTATCAGGGTAAACATAATTTACGTGAAGGTTATCGCATTTTGATTGCACAGCTTTCTGCCGGCGCAGACAAAGACGTCGAAATCGTGAAATATGTGGGTGGTTTAATGCAATTAGAACGTGCATTAAGTTCAAAACAAAACAGCTTAAATGAATTAGGTCGTCGCATTGATGATGTTAAACGTCGCCTCGACCATTTTGCTATCACAGATGATACTGTCGTAGCAGCGCTTGCTGATATTTACTCATCGGTGCTAAGCCCCCTTGGGCATCGTATTCAAGTGTACGGCAAGCCAGAGTTATTAAAACAGCAGCTCACGCAAAACAAAATTCGTGCCCTATTATTGGCCGGAATTCGTAGTGCCGTGTTATGGCGACAAATGGGCGGTAAGCGCCGTCATTTTTTCTTTGCAAAAAGAAAAATCCTCGCTATTGCTAAACAATCAATTTAATTATCGTTCAAACTAGACAATTTAGGAGTCATTATGGAGCTTTCAGCGTTAACCGCTATCTCTCCGGTAGATGGTCGCTATGGCAGCAAGACCACGGAACTACGCAGCATTTTCAGCGAATTTGGTTTAATCAAATACCGTGTAACTGTTGAAGTTCGTTGGTTACAAGCTTTGTCTGCAGCAAGCGCAATCACAGAAGTACCGGCATTTAGCGACGAGGCTAATGCTTTACTTAATGCCATTGTTGATAACTTTAGCGAAGCGGATGCTGCACGCGTTAAAGAGATCGAGCGCACAACTAACCATGACGTAAAAGCAGTTGAATACCTACTTAAAGAGAAAGTAGCTGACAACGCAGAGCTAAACGCAGTTAACGAATTCATTCACTTTGCCTGTACTTCAGAAGACATCAATAACCTGTCTCACGGTTTAATGCTTACAGAAGCGCGTGATAAAGTATTACTTCCATACTGTGACCAACTTCTAAATGCATTGAAAGAAAAAGCAGTTGAATACAAGTCAGTTGCGATGATGACGCGTACCCACGGTCAACCTGCTACGCCATCTACAATGGGTAAAGAGTTTGCAAACGTATACATGCGCTTAAAGCGTCAACGTGACCAAATTGCCAAGGTAGAAATGTTAGGTAAAATCAACGGTGCTGTAGGTAACTACAACGCTCACCTTAGTGCTTACCCAGATTACGATTGGCACAGCCACGCTGAGCAATTTGTAACAAGCCTAGGTTTAACATTTAACCCATTCACAACACAAATCGAGCCGCATGATTACATTGCAGAGTTATTCGATGCAGTTGCACGTTTCAACACTGTATTACTTGATTTTGACCGTGACGTTTGGGGCTACATTGCACTAAACCACTTTAAACAAAAAACAATCGCAGGTGAGATTGGTTCATCTACTATGCCTCACAAAGTAAACCCGATTGATTTTGAAAACTCTGAAGGTAACTTAGGTATTGCTAACGCTATCTTTACTCACCTTGCGCAAAAACTACCTGTTTCTCGCTGGCAACGTGACTTAACTGACTCAACAGTGTTACGTAACCTAGGTGTTGGTATGGGCTACACTTTGATCGCTTACCAAGCGACATTAAAAGGTGTAAGCAAACTTGAAGTAAACGAAGCGCGTTTACTAGAAGAGCTAGACCAAAACTGGGAATTACTAGCAGAGCCAATTCAAACGGTAATGCGTAAATATGGTATCGAAAAGCCATACGAAAAACTTAAAGACCTTACGCGTGGTAAGCGCGTAAACCAAGAAATCATGGCTGATTTCATCGATGGTCTTGAGTTACCTGAAGAAGCAAAAGTAGAAATGAAAAAATTAACACCGGCTAATTACATTGGTCGTGCTGTTGAGTTCATCGACAACTTAGCTTAAATTCAAATTAAGACTTAAAAAAGCGAAAGGCCTTCCTTTCGCTTTTTTTATATCAATTCGCTTAGGTCATGTTATGTATCAATTAACCATCAATTCATTAACCCAAGAGCAATTTTTAGCTGAGTATTGGCAAAAAAAACCACTACTTATTAAGCAAGGCTTTAAAGATTTTGCTGATCCTATTGAGCCCGAAGAACTTGCTGGGCTTGCCATGGAAGAAAGCATTGAATCACGTATTGTGACCAATCACTCAGATGATTGGCAAGCATACCATGGTCCATTTGAAGACTTTAGCTTGCTAACTGAGAAGCACGCTACGTTACTCGTACAAGCGGTTGACCATTGGCATAACGATGCAGCGCAACTACTGGAACCATTTCGCTTTATTCCAAACTGGCGTATCGATGACTTGATGATCAGCTACTCTACGCCGGGTGGTGGCGTGGGTCCGCATTTAGATCAATACGATGTATTTATTATTCAGGGCGAAGGTAAACGCCATTGGCGCGTTGGTTTACCTGATGCGAACTTAAAACAATTTGCGCAAAATAAAAGTTTATTACAAGTTGAGCAATTTCCTGCCGTGATCGATTGTGTGTTAGAACCGGGTGATATTCTTTATATTCCACCAGGCTGCCCGCACGAGGGTTACGCTGTTGAAAATGCACTTAATTATTCTGTAGGTTTTAGAGCGCCAAATCAACGCGATTTATTATCACAATTTGCCGATCACCTCATCGATACTGAGCTTGGTAATCAACGATATGGTGATGCAGAGCTTAAGTTACGTTCATCTAAAGGTGAACTTAACCAAACTGAAGCAGAAAAAGTAAAGCAATTAATGATTGCTGCAATCAATGATGACTCAGTATTTAAGACATGGCTTGGCAATAGTATGAGCCAGCCAAAACATGAAATGGACCTAGCACCACTAGAAGAACCATACACGCTTGATGATGTAAAAGCACTGTTAGATGATGATATGCTCATTTTTGAACGCTTAGGTGGCACACGTGCAATTTATCAAATCATCGATGATAAAGTGCTTTTTAGTGTTAATGGGGTCAATTATATGCATGATCTAGAAGATCTTTCTCTAATAAAAAGATTAACAGACCAAACATCACTGACCGCTAGCGATATAAATAGTTCAAAAAATAACCACATTTTCCTAAAAACTTTTACTACACTATTAAATGAGGGTATTTGGTTTTGTTAGGAGCGTGTTTATATGGGCTACATGATAGATGAAGTTGAATGGAGTATCGACAAGGAACTATTGCAACAAATCCGAGAGAGGGTATTTGTTTGCGAATTACATATTCCAAAACACGTCGAATTTGACCATTTAGATAAAACGGCTCATCACGTACTTGTTACTGATGAAAGTAATAAATGTCCAGTTGCGACTGGGCGCTTGTGTAATGATGGCTTAATTGGTCGGATTGCTGTATTACCTGAACACCGTAACCGATCGGTTTACAAATCATTATTGAATTACTTAGTAGGTTTAGCTGAAAAACAAGGCTGTGATTGCGTTAGTATCAATTGCATATTAAATGAAGTTGATCGATTTAAACGAAATGGGTTTTCGGCTGATGGCTTAGTATTTATGGAGGCAGGAATTCCAAGACAACGTATGCTCTGCCCTATCAAGCAATTTGATACGCGGCCATTCACTTTGGTGCACTAGATGGTTTAAAAAGCTGAATATAATTATTCAGCTTTTTTATTTAAAGTTAAGCTGGCTCATTTTGCCACATATCATCTTTTTCGAATAACTCATACAAACCATGAGCGCGGTTAATGAGTAAATTAGCAAAATCTACTTTGGTCTTATCTACAGCGCCTGACTGCATTAGTTGATCAGCCTTTAGTTGCCATTGCATTGAGAAATATCTAAGTACTTCACGGGCATTGGTTGCTGCACTCGCTTCTGCGTGATCGGTTGGTAAACGCCCTGTGATAACCCAATAGCTTTTACCATTTTGTGCTTTAAACTTCCAAATAGCCACTAATGGCGCAATGAAACGGCTTTCTTTCTCAACAACTGTTTGCGGGATAACGCCTTTTTCAGCTAGATGCTTTTGTGCATTCTGGAAACATTCTCTTTGCCACATAACACTTTGTTTTTGCGCTTCGGCTTGTTCTTCTGGTGTTAATGGTCTTGCTTGTTTTTGTTCCATGGTGGTTACTCTTTTACAACATTTCTGACACTTTAAAATTTAAAATGGCGCTGTGCAAGTGTTTACGGGCAATCAAAGGTCATTTTAATTTACTTGCCTACTATTCAGTCAACTCAGAAAGAAGAGTTAGGTTGAGTTAAAAATTGTAGCTCTTCAGGTGTTGATTCACGACCTAAAATTGCGTTGCGGTGTGGATAGCGACCAAACCTATCAATAATAACTTTGTGCTTTAGTTCAAATTCATAATTACTCATGCCTTTAAACAATTGCTCAGCCTGCTGATGAATAACTTTGGATTCACTATGCATAAACGGCATATAAATAAACGCAGCTTGAGAGCTGGGCAACTTTTTATCAAAGCCAAGTTCAATTGCTCTTTGCGCTAAGCTTAATGCTTGTGGATCTTGGCTAAACGCCTGTGCAGTATTTCGATAAATATTGCGTGAAAACTGATCTAACACGATAATTTCAGCTAAAGAGCCTAGGGCATCCACTCGCCAGTCAGCATGCTCGCCAGCGATAACTTGCAATAGACATTCTGAAAACTTAACCGTAATTAATGCATCAGTGTCATCAGATTGCTTATACCAAGCATCTGAGCCTAATTCATTAAACCAAAAATCGATAACTCTTTGCTTATCCATAAACATTCCTTAATTACCCAGTACTTTTGCTGGGTCTACTCGGGTTGCTTGCCACGCAGGGTATAATGTTGCCAAAATAGCGAGGACAAAGGTAACAATCACCGTGATAACGATATCTTGCCAAACGAGTTTACTAGGTAAAAACTCAATGAAATAAACACCTTGTAATGGGTTATCACCTAACAAATGACTGATCCACGAGAATAATTCACTGATATTTAATGCAAGCATAACACCTATAATCGTTCCAAGTATTACGCCAATAAGTGCTTGCGTAAATCCTTGCATAACAAAGGTCGCTAAAATCGTACTGTCTTGTGCTCCCATGGTTTTCAAAATCGCAATATTTGCCTGTTTTTCGCGTACTTCCATAACAAGTGATGAAACAATATTAAAACTAGCTACGGCAATAATTAGAAACACCACGATATACACAATAGTTCGAACCATTTGAATATCTTGATATAAGCTGCCTTGCGTTCTGAACCAACTAGAGACATAGACATAATCTGGGATAACTTGCCCCACCCGCATAGCGGTTTGATGAGCAGCAAACACATCAGCTACTTGTAACCGTAAACCGGTTACTTGGTTTTCATCGAAACTCAGTACACTTTGCGCTTTGTCGAGGCGAATAAAAGCCGCAGTTTCATCTATCGGGCCGCCCATTTTAATAATACCCGCAAGATTCAAACTCGCCCGCTTTGGAGCAAGTAAAGTGTTACTTTGCTGGTTTATCTGTGGGATTAATAAGGTAACTGGGTCGCCAATTTTAAGACCTAACCGGTTGACTATTTGTTGTCCTAAAAGTACATCTTCTTGTTGTAACTGACTAACTAAGCGCCCTTCTGTAAATTGGTTTAACGCCGATACTTGGTTTTCAAACTCTGGGCTAACGCCACGCACTTCAACCGCTTTTAACTCACTTTTAAACTGCGCCATGCCGTTGACACTAATAAAAGGTGCTGCACCTGTTACACCAGCTTGCGAGCGCAATAAAGCAACTTTTGACTGCCAATTATTGATTGGTTTATTAGGAGCAACGTATTCAACCTGCGGTACAACCGATAAAAGCCGATGCACTAGTTGTTGCTCAAAGCCATTAATCACTGATAGAGCAACAATTAATACGGCGACTCCCAAAAGTATGCCGATTGTCGAAGCTTTAGCAATAAAGCTTACAAAGCCATTTTGCCCCTCTTTTTGGCCACTGTGAGCGCGAAATCGTTTTGAAATAAAGGCACTAAGCAACATGCTGAGACTCTTTAATTGCGAGCTTACCATCATCTAAATAGGCAATTTTGCCTAGTTTATCTGCAAGCTCTAAATCATGGGTTACCACAACAAAACTAGTTTTTAAGCTGGTATTTAACTCTTTAATCAAGTCATAAATCTTAATTGCGTTTTGTTTATCTAAGTTACCCGTTGGTTCATCGGCTAGCACCAACGCAGGCTCTGTTACCAATGCACGTGCTATTGCAACCCGCTGCCTCTCACCACCTGACAACGCCGATGGTTTATGTTCGCAACGATGAGATAACCCTACTTTATCAAGCATGTTGAGGGCTTTTTCGTTTGCCGCTTTTGCGCTTAAACCTTTAATTAAAAGTGGCATAGCAACATTTTCAATGGCAGTAAATTCCATTAATAAATGATGGAATTGGTAAATGAAGCCCAAATTTTCGTTGCGGAAACTCGCTTGTTGTTTTCGGTTTAATTTAGCAACCTGCTGGCCTTTGATTTCAACGGTTCCATCTGTCGCATTATCTAAGGTGCCTAATATATGTAATAAAGTACTTTTACCAGAACCAGAACTACCTACAACGGCTAACATTTCGCCCTGATTGAGCGTTAAATCAACCCCTTTTAAGACTGCAACCTGATTATCGCCATCTTGATACACTTTATTAAGCTGCTGACAATTAATCACTAAATCACTCATAACGTAATACCTCTGCTGGATTCACTTTTGCAGCTTTTCGGGCAGGATACAAAGTAGCTAAAAAGCTCATAGCAATACTCCCTGCGGCAATTAGGCTCAAACTCATAACATCAAATTTAACGGGTAAACTCACACCCGCTAATAAATTAATGCCTAACATATTCAATAACTCATTTATATTGCTACTTAATAGCACGCCAAGTAACGCACCAATACTGGTGCCAATAACACCATTGTATAAACCCTGGATCATAAATACATGCTGAACTTGCAAAGGAGTTAAACCCAGCGTTTGTAAGATAGCCACTTCACTTTGTTTTTCACTTACCATCATGGTTAATGCAGAAACTATATTAAACACCGCAACAAGCACAATTAAACCAAGTAACATAGACATAATGCGCTTTTCCATCGCCACAGCCGCAAATAACGTCCCTTGACTAGCTCGCCAATCAGTTACTGTGTAATCATTTAAAATTGCTATTTGAGATTGCAATACTTGCTCTACGGAAAAAGGTTCGTACAAAGAGATACTCAAGTTGGGTGCTGCTGATTTTGCCAGCTTTAAAACTCGGCCTAACGAATAACCACTGGTAAATGCCAATGACATATCAATTTCAGATTGTGTTTCATACAGTGCCGCAACGGTAAACAAACGTTGGCTAGGTACTCGACCAAGGGGTGTATACGAACTGGCATTTGGCATGATCACCCGTACTTTATCGCCAAGCGAAATACCCAATTTACGGCTTAAATAGCGGCTAATCGCAATGTGATAGTTACTGTCCATTACTTGTGACCAATTGCCAGCAACAATTTTATCTTTTACGTTATACAGGGAGCTTCCTTCGTCATAGAGCCCTTGCAATAACACGCCGTGTAAATCTTGGTTGGTTTGCAAAATGGCTTCGCCATGGCGATAAAGGTTAACTTGTTTAATATCTTTAGAGTTTGCTAGTTGCTGCTGTAACTGCAACATGGTTTCTTTCGAATTATCTTCAGCTGATACTTCGATATGGGGAATTAAACCAAGCATGTTTGTTTTGAGGTTATTTTCAAAGCCATTCATTACAGAACTGACTGTAAACAAGGCCATTAAGCCAATAGCAATGCCCGCAATTGAGAAAAATGAAATGAATGAGATAAAAGCATTGCCCTTTGAGGAGCGACTATATCTCAGCCCTATAAAAAGGCTAACAGGTTGAAACATAATAAGTTATGAATATTCCAAGGGCTAAATATGCGCTCATGTTAGCATAGATTTAGCCAGCATGGGATGCGCGAAATTGTAAAAAATAATTATAAATCTGATACTTGAACAGTAGCGACCAAATGGTCAAGTAATGCTTTTACATTGGTTGCTATAAATTGCCTAGGTGGGTACACCCCCCATACACCTTCAGGTGCAGGTGCAACATTCGAAAGTACAGCGGTCAACTTGCCATTGGCTAGGTGCTCATTGACATAATAATCCGGTAATTGCACGATGCCTAACCCTTTAATAGCTGCATCCACCAATGCCCAACCACTATTACATGCTAAACGCCCAGCCACTTTAATATGCTTATCTTGGCCCTGCTCTTTTACCCGCCAGTAGCTGTTATTACCGATGAGGCAATGGTGCTGACTTAATTCACTGACACTGTGCGGTTGCCCATAATTATTTATGTATTCGGGACTACAACATATAACCAGCCTGCGTTGGCTAATGCGCCGAGCTTTTAAAGATGAATCCTTTAGATGACCAAGCCGAATAGCTAAGTCATACCCTTCTTCTAATAGATTGACTTGCTCATTACTTAAATGACTGATTACTTCAATATCTGGGTGCTTTTGCATAAATGTATGCACCGCAGGCATTATGTAGCTTTCACCATACATGACAGGGGCTGTCAGCTTGATGCTGCCTTTAGGTGTCAGTTGCTGCTCGGCAAGCAGTGCCGTGGCATCATCCATAGCATGCTGTAACTGTTTTGTTTGATGCGCAAACACTTGCCCCTCTTGCGTTAGCACTACTTTACGGGTCGTTCGGGTTAGCAATTGTGTGTTTAATCGTTCTTCTAATTGACTCACATAACGGCTTACATGCGCCACTGACATACCCAGCAGTTTACTTGCTTTTGTAAAACTACCAGTTTCGGCTACCGCTAAAAATTCATCAATTCCGTGCCAACGATTCATTATTACCATACTGTAAAAGTGTTTTAATAAAACTAAGATTATCATTCATTGAGAAATAAATAAAATAGACTAAGTTTATTACTTACTTCCAACAACTATAAGGGAACGTTATGACTGATTTTATTAAATCAAAAGCGGCTATCGCTTGGGGTCCAAATCAACCACTCTCAATTGAAGAAGTGGATGTAATGATGCCTAAAAAAGGCGAAGTACTGGTAAAGATTGTTGCTACAGGTGTTTGTCATACCGATGCATTCACTTTGTCTGGTGAAGACCCTGAAGGTATTTTCCCAGCAATCCTTGGCCATGAAGGCGGCGGTATTGTTGAAGCTGTTGGTGAAGGCGTAACGCACGTTGAAGTAGGCGATCATGTTATACCTCTTTACACTGCTGAATGTGGCGAGTGTAAGATGTGTAAGTCTGGCAAAACAAACTTATGCTCTGCGGTACGTGAAACGCAAGGTAAAGGTTTAATGCCAGATGGCACAACGCGTTTCTATAAAGATGGTCAACCAATTTATCACTACATGGGTTGCTCTACTTTCTCTGAATACACTGTATTACCTGAGATTTCACTTGCTAAAGTGAGCAAAGAAGCACCTCTTGAAGAAATTTGTTTACTTGGTTGTGGTGTAACAACCGGCATGGGTGCTGTGACTAAAACAGCAAAAGTTCAAAAAGGTGATACTGTTGCTATTTTTGGCCTTGGTGGTATTGGTTTATCTGCCATCATTGGTGCAACTATGGCTGGCGCAAGCCGTATTATTGGTGTTGATATCAATACCAGCAAGTTCGAATTAGCTACTAAATTAGGCGCAACTGATTTAATTAATCCAAATGACTACGACAAACCAATCCAAGAAGTCATTGTTGAAATGACTGACGGCGGTGTTGATTTCTCATTTGAATGTATCGGCAACGTTAATGTTATGCGCTCTGCCCTTGAGTGTTGTCACAAAGGTTGGGGCGAATCAGTAATTATCGGTGTTGCAGGCGCAGGTCAAGAGATCTCTACCCGTCCATTCCAACTAGTAACAGGCCGTGTATGGCGTGGTAGCGCATTTGGTGGCGTTAAAGGTCGCTCTGAGCTACCAGAGATTGTTGAGCGCTATATGAATGGTGAGTTTGCGTTGAATGATTTCATCACACACACCATGAAACTAGAAGATATCAATGAAGCTTTCGACTTAATGCACGAAGGTAAGAGTATTCGCTCAGTTATTCATTATTAATCTTTTAATTTTGCGCTAGGTTACTACCTAGCGCTTTTGTTTCAAGGATGTGGTTATGCTAGAAAACATAAGCTCAACAAAAGTCAGCGGTGGCTGGCATAAACAATATACCCACCAAGCTAATAGTACACATTGTGCCATGCGCTTTGCGATATTTTTACCGCCTGGTGCCAGCGAAACGAATAAAGTACCTGTAATGTATTGGTTATCAGGTTTAACCTGCACTGATGAAAACTTTATGCAAAAAGCGGGAGCTTTTAAAAAAGCGGCTGAACTAGGTATTGCTATCGTCGCCCCAGATACTAGCCCGCGCGGTGATAATGTTCCTGACGA
This sequence comes from Pseudoalteromonas nanhaiensis, assembly GCF_051235485.1. Classification (NCBI taxonomy): domain Bacteria; kingdom Pseudomonadati; phylum Pseudomonadota; class Gammaproteobacteria; order Alteromonadales; family Pseudoalteromonadaceae; genus Pseudoalteromonas; species Pseudoalteromonas nanhaiensis. Next base: position 217,674 of record NZ_JBPNYQ010000003.1, read on the forward strand.
CGAAAACTACGATTTTGGTCAAGGTGCAGGCTTTTATGTTAATGCAACCCAAGCACCTTATAATGTGCATTACAACATGTACGATTATGTTGTTGCTGAGTTACCAGCACTGATTGAGGCGCACTTCCCTGTTACTAACAAAAAAGCCATTGCCGGACACTCTATGGGTGGCCATGGCGCGCTAATGATTGCACTTAAAAACCCTAAGCAGTACGTTAGCGCTAGTGCTTTTAGCCCGATTGTGAACCCGATGAATTGCCCTTGGGGTGAAAAGGCGTTTAGCAATTACCTTGGCAGTGATAAAGCAAATTGGCTCGAATACGATAGCTGTGAATTAATGAAAAAAGCAATTGCTGACGATTATTTACCGATGCGTATTGATCAAGGTGAAGCCGATAACTTCTTAACTGAGCAACTCAAAACCGAGAACTTATTTGCTGTCGTGAACGAAAAAGATTACCCAGCTGAAATTAACATGCACGCTGGTTATGATCATAGTTACTTCTTTATCAGCAGCTTTATTGATGAACACCTAATGTTTCATCAAAAGTATTTGTAATAAGTAATGACTAGTGTGAGGTCTTTATTTCCTCACACTCTTTGATACTTTGACTGATTTGCCTGCAAACCAGTTGCGGTTCTTTGTCTTTCGGTTTTAATAAGCCAATCACAGCACTGTCAATTTCAAAACCTAGCTTTGCGAATGAGAAACCCTCGGGATCTTTTATTGTAGTCTTAGCATGATTTGCATTTGTATTTCCAAGCTTAGTTGATGGTGAGTTTTTTGCAGAACCATCAATAAAGGCTCCCGCCAAGGTACACCCCGTTAATTGATAAATTAGTGAGTAGATAACAAGTTTTGAGAAGTTAATCTTCATTGTTAAAGCTATCCATCATTGTAGGTCTTTTTTCGGTTCAGCTTTAACCACAACACATTCTTTTATGACATGGTTTATTTGACAACAATTAAGCATGGGTCCTCCAATACACTTAAGCTTATTTTATGAGCATAATAGCAAATGCTTAATTTTACTGTAAGAAATTGTAGTGATACCAACTCGCTTAATTAAGTGATCTACTTTGAGGTAATTGTTCTTGGGTTGGTATTAATCACAAATATCGCGAATAAACTCTTTTAAAAAACCAACCAGCTGCAATAAAAATATTAGTAAGAAAGGTAAAGCGCCTAAAATTGCAACGCTACGATTTAAGGGCTCATCTTGTAACAGTAATAATGAAAAGCTGCATATAAATAAAGCAAAACACCATGCGTAGAGGGTCACACGATTATTTTTAGCTCCAACAAGCTCTCTTATCACTAAAATTGCAGAGTCAGCTGAGGTTGCCACAAATACCAAGAGTAATAACAAACTTGACCAAATAAACACGGTCCCTTGCCAACCTAATTGATGAAAAAATACAAATAGGCCTTGGCTGTAATCTTGTCTAATTGCAGCTAAAATGCCTGCTTGATTGAGTCTATCCCATTCAATCGCTGCGCCTGAGAAAGTCGCAAACCAGATAATTGTGACTAAAGTTGGAATGCACACAACCGCCATAATAAATTGCCAAACCTTACGCCCCTGACTAATTTTGGCTAGGAACACGCCGACGAATGGCCCCCATGCTAACCACCAAAAGTAGTAATTATATGTCCAATGATTGGCCCAATCTGGTGTTTTTAATTGGCTATCAAATTGCCAAGTGCCGGTCGCAAGTAACTGTAAATAGTAGCCGGTTCCATCTAATGCAATTTTAATAATGGGCGCAATCGGCACCACTATTAGCAACCAAACGAGCAAACTAAATGCCAAAAGCACATTAAATATGCTCAGTGATTGCACACCGCGGCGTAAACCAAACTTAACCGACAGAGAATAAATAACTGCTAACAAACAAACGATTAAAGACCCAACTAATAATGTTGAAGTAACACCCAACTCGATCTCAACACCTTTACTGATCAGTAAAGTTGAATTTGCTATGGTCCCCACTACACCAAAAAATATCGAGAGCACCGCAGTTAATTTTACAATAAACGAGACTGTATATTTTGCAGATCTATCAAACCGATTGCCAAGTGCCGTTAAAACAGGAGCACATATATCTCCTGACTTACCACTGTACTGTGTTAAGCCACCAAGAACTAATGCAAAGACTGCATAAAGAGCCCAAGCATGAGCTCCCCAATTGACCAAGGTTAAAGCCAAGCTACTTGCTAGTCTGTCTGGGTATAAGCTTTGTTTAAGTGGTGGGTCAAGGGAGTGTAATGCAGGCTCTGCTACACCCCAAAAAACCAACCCTGAGCCCATTCCAGCAGCAAACAGCATAGCAAACCAACCAAAGTTTGAGTACTCGACAACAGCATGTTCGCCACCAACTTTGCGGCTTCCTAATGGACTTACGGCTAATATTATGATGGCAAACAATAAAAAATTGATCATCAAGAAAAAGCTACTACCTATCCACTTTAAAACCATTTGTACAAACGGTTGTACTTGCTCAGTGATAATGTCCGGCAATATAACAGCAATGAGAGCACCAAACATACACAGTGCAAGCGCGGTCTTTTCAAGAGGTGAGGTGGAATGTTTCAAAGTGAAGCCTATTTATTCAGCGTGATTAGCATACTGTTAGCATGGCTGAAATTCAAACAGCCAAAAGACTGAAAAAATGACATAGCAATGCGTAAAAAGCGCAAATTATACCAAGCCTTACTTTTTAAAACCCGGCTACATGTCCCTAGTTTCCTCATTTTATTAAATTTGTTGATCGGGTATTGAAATTGCAGCTCAGTCAAAATTAACATCGCAAGGAGCTAAGTATGGACTTTAATTTTGATTGGTATGAAATTCTCGATAATTTAATTCACTTAGGGATTGCCTATTTACTTGCCTTGCCCATGGCATTTGACCGTGAAAAAACCAGTAATGGCGCTGGTCTTCGAACTTTTCCGTTAGTAGCCGTTGCATCTTGTGGTTATGCATTAGTGGGCATGTCTGTATTAACAAGCTCTGAGGCTGAATCAAAAGTACTAGAAGGGATTATCACAGGTATTGGCTTTATCGGTGGCGGTGCCATTTTGAAGAACAAAAATTCAACTTATGGAACAGCCACAGCGGCCAGTATTTGGAATATGGGACTTATTGGCATAGCTGTGGCATTCAGTCGCTACGAAATTGCCTTTTTAATGGCATTAATTAATTTCGTAACGCTAAGGTATGTTAAACGCTTAAAGTAAACAGTTAACTAGCATCGTATTTAGAGTTTACGATGGCATATCCTGTTTGTTTAACTTTAATTTCAGCTGGGTTTGCAGATTTAACTAATAAACCGCAGCGTCTGCTTTGCTCATCAATGACATAGTTAACTAACTCACTGGCTTCAAGATCAATGACTTGATCAGCACAACGGATCTGTAATTTGGATACATCACTTGCGCCCTCTATCTTGATAGAACCGCGAGACAAAGATAAATAAGACAGCTTATCTTTTGAAACATTAATTTGTGAATTGATTTGCGGTGTGCGGGCTAACAAGTCATCAATTTGCTTAATTGTAGCAAGCTTGTTTTCTTCTGAGAATTCTTTACCTTCGATATTATCAAGTGCATAAATAGCATTGTAAGCGAGGTTAAAATCGCCCTTAAAGCTATACCACTGCAGAGCACTTTTAGCGACTAAATACTGAATATCTGTTGGTAATTTTGCTCGCAATAAATAGGCTATCGACAATTGCTCATCAAAGCCAAACCATTGCTGTTGGTAGTAATAAAATTGACTTTTTAACCAAGCAAATAACGCCTGCTCAGAGGTGTTTTTGGTGTGATCTTTATATAACTTAGCCAATGCCTGCTCAGCTTTTTTAAACTCTTTGGCTTGCAGCATTTTATTAATTTCATCGTATTCATTAATAAAACCACGGCTCGCTTTATCATTTGAGTAACCGTTAAAATATTTCCCTACTTCAAATGAAAATAGATACCCACCTTCAACTGTTTTACCCTCTTTAGTGGCTGGTGCAAACTCTAAATTAGTTAAATATTTCTCTGCGTTTTCTTCACTACCACGGGTATCGGAGGCCATGATCACTTCAATGTCTTTCGCTTTACCTTGTGTGTCAACTACATACGACATTAACGCCCACCCTTCTAATCGAGAGCCATTGTAGCTACCAGCAAAACGCGGATTTTGATTTTTAACGATATAGGCCGATGTAGCAGCTTGTACGTCAATACCTAAGTCATTAACGTCTCGTGCTAAAGTATGTGTTGGTAATCCGATTAGTGAACAAAGTACAGCAAATTTAGTAAGTTTGATCATGAGTAATTGCTCCAATTCCCTTAGATAGGAACATTTATAGCACTAAAAAAGGCGCTTTAAAAGCGCCTTGCTGTCAAGAATGTGCTTAAACATGTCTTGATCTTAAAACATATCCTGGTATGGGTTTGATTTTGTTAACAAAATCCTCTTATCAAAACCAGGGATTGTCATTGAATCTTCACAAATTTCAATGTCATTTTCGTCAATTAGTCCATCACCAAAACGATATATAAGGTCATAATGACCTAAATCAGCCTGTTTTTGGTAGTCAGCTTGGGCTTGTGCAACTTGAGTATGACGGTCTTGATATTGCGCCATAACCGCATCTCCATGACGCTTTGCTAGCATTTTTAATGTGATTGTTGGTGAAAGTACTGTTGCCGTTGCGTTATTACCACCAAATCCTTTAGAGTTAATAAATGCAATGTCCATTGCATCGCATTGGTAATGTTGAGTACGAATATCTAAATGCTCGCTATAAACGTCATCCGCCACTTTATCGATTGTCGTGATACCCGGCATAATATTATGACTGAACACACCTAACGCCATAGCTAACTGATCTCCACTAGCTGGCGCTATAGTATGACCCACATACGCCTTAGGTGCTGCAACCTTCCAATTATCAATCGCAAATGTCTGTGCTACTTTATGATAAATTAATGATTCTGTTACACGATTTTGTGGCGTGCTCGAGCCATGTGCCAAAATAAAGCTTCGTTTTTGTACCGCTTCTTGACCAACAATACTGCTCGCCAATGCAACAGATTTAGCCATTGTAATATAGTTACCAGGACCCGGCGCTGTGATTGATTTTTTAATACCATCTGCATTGACAAACACATCAGCAACGCTACCTAACACATCAGCACCTAACTCTAATGCCAGTGCATCATCCATTAAAATTGCAACCTGTGCACCTTCACCAATAGTAAAGCCACAGTTTTCACCGAATGGACGACTTGTGCGGCGATGATCAACCACATCAGTATTATCAAGACGCTTTAAACCTTCTTCATTTGCAAGTGCGCTCATATTACCAAAACCTTCAACGATTTCTGGCGTAATAGCACACTCAACAGACGCTACGATAGCTACTCGTGTACGACCCGCTTGAATATCGTTTACTGCGGCACGCAGGTTATATAAAAACGTGGCGCACGCGCCTGATGTGGTAAAAGTTGTACCCACATTACCTGTTACATAGGCATTGATAAAGTCAGTCGACATTGTGTTTAAGCCAAGTGCAAGCTGTTTAGTACTTACGCGATCGCCCTGTTGACGCGCACGTATCAATCCACCAAATCCCTCATCATCGACTTGACCTGCCACAGAAGCTGAGTATGTACCAATTTGATCAGGCTCAACACTGTTCATTACCTGCTGCCACGGCAGACCTGTTGAACGAATAGCATCGGTTGCGGCAAAGATAGTTGCTTGTAAGCCTCTTGGTTGATAACGGCTGTTATACATAGCTGAAGGTTCAAAACCTGTCGGTAATTGACCTGCCGCTTTAATTGGATTATCACGCGTGCTGTCATGCTTGATAGCAAGATCAGCACTAATAGTGACTTTCACTTTTTTATCACTAAGGTCTTCGACCTGCCAACTTGCTGGCACTGGAGATGGTAAATCACGACGGCGCGTTTCAAAAACAATCTGTTGTTCATCAGACGCTGTTAACGTCATTTTTTGCTGCCATGGCGTTGCATCTACATCGAAGTGGTTTTTTTCAATTTTACGAATAAGTGTGCCAGCTAAAATTTGCTCGCCAAATTGTGTTTCAATATCTGCTTCATTGACGGTATTACCATTTGCATCTTTTAAAACACCGTCTGTCAATGTAACTAAATTCATTAAAGTCGCTAAGCCTAAAAATGTCTCCTGACGGGCTTTTGCGTCCAAGCTGTCTAACACGATACGACGATAACCTTGATGAAAAGAAGTGCGGCCAGCGGCATTAATACCACCCATACCAACAATAACGGGTAATGCTGTCATAATTTACCTTGAGAAAACGTGTTACGATAATTCGCTTAAGTTTAAATGGATTACCAACGCTTCTTTATGCTTAAATAGCCAAATATTATGCATGAAATGCCAAAAACAACTGGTCGGAGCAATTAAAGTGACAAAACTTCAACAAACTAAAGCCACCGAAATCAGTATCTTGGTTTATCCCCATTTATTAATTACCAGCCTCACGCTACCAATTGAGATGTTGAGGGCTGGCGAAGCGTTTGCTAAAAGCCATCATCAGTCTCAACAGTTTTGCCCTCTAAATATCAACTTAGTAGCCAGTAACTTTGCGCCTATACCCAACAGAACGGGGCTGGCAATTATACCTGACTGTGAAACAGTCACCGCCCCTACAAGTGATTTAATAATTGTACCTGGCATCTGGCGTAATCCGCGTCCTGTCGTCAATAAACAAAAAAAATTAGTGCAATGGTTAAAGGATTCATGGCAGCAAGGAAGTCATATTATTGGTGTAGGCACAGGTAATTGTTTAGTTGCAGAAGCAGGATTACTGGATGGTCACCCTGCTACCACTCACTGGCATTACGCAGAACAATTTAAACGTGACTACCCTAAAGTCCAGCTCAAGCCTGACTTTTTCATCACGCAATCTGAGCGCATGTACACGGTTGCGAGTTTAAATGCGCTTGCCGATGTTATTGTGCATATTATTAGTCAATATTACGGCCGAGAAGCTGCACAACATGTTGAACGTAATTTTTCCCATGAAATCCGTAAGCCATATGAAGATCAACGTTATCTTGAGGGAGCTGTCGATAAGCATCCTGATGAACTCATTGCTCAAATACAATTTTGGTTGAAAAACAACCTAACATCAGATTTGTCTTTGCAAGAGATTGCAGCACAATTCAACCTAAGCTATCGCACCTTTACTCGACGCTTTCGCCAAGCCACCAGCCAAACCCCCATTGAATACTGGCAACAACTTCGCGTGCAAACAGCAAAAGAATTACTCGCCTCTTCAAACTTATCGATTCAAGAAGTCGCACTTGAAGTCGGGTATAACGACCAAGGTCATTTAACACGGGTATTTAAGAAAGTACTATCACAAACTCCTAGTGAATACAGAACAGTTGTGCGACGTAAGTTATTCGGATAACGAGTAAGATAAACTCAGAAATTTTTGAAAATATCATTTAAGTCAAGCATTAATTTGCCGAAATTAAATTTGTAACTAAGCTTTCAGATAGCAGTAATTTTTTCTCTGAGTCGGAAATAATGTATCAACCTGATTATAATGAATTAGTACAAAGTTGGAATAAAACCCTTGAGGTTTTAGCGATGTTTGCAAAAGTGCCCGTTGCTTTAATTATGAAAGTTGAAGACAACGTTATCAGTGTTTTTTCAAAAAATGATCATCTCGAAAATCCCTATAACATCGGTGATTGTGAAAGCTTAGATGGCTCTGGCCTATATTGCGAGCATGTCATAAAAACGCAAAAGCTATTATCAATATCTAACGCACTGGTTGATGAAAATTGGAAAGATAACCCTGATATAAAGTTAAATATGATTTCTTACTTGGGGTTACCTATATCAGCCGGCGATGCGACCCCTTTTGGTACGATATGTATTTTAGATAATAAACCGCATAGTTACAGTGAACCTGTTATTAAATTACTTGAAACCATCAAGCATAGTTTTGAAGCCCAACTAAAATTACTTCATCAGCAAAAACAAGCATTTGAACAACTACAGTTCGAGGAGTTGGCTACTCTAATAAGAGGGATTGCCCATGAACTCAACACCCCACTCGGTAATTGCATAACCGCAGTTGATGTGGCTAATTTATCAATTACTAACACGCACCAAAGTCTTGAAAATAAAAGTTTAGGCCAAAAAGCTCTATATAAGGCTCTTGAAACAATGGCTAATACTAATGAGTTATTAACACGGAACCTCACCACCTGTGCCCATAAAATACGTATTTTACAAGACTTGCTATACACAAAAGCTCAATCATCAAAGTCTCCCTTTAGCCTCAAACAGTTAGCTGATACATTAACTAACCATTTAACACAACCACTTAAAGATACGAATGCCAAGCTTGAGGTTAGTTACTCGCCTTCCAAGTCAGAATGTGAAATTGAAATAGATTTACTAAAACAAGTGCTGTTCATTTTGCTACAAAACTCTATGGAGCACGCATTTTTAGGCGTTGAAAAACCACGAATCAAAATTGATATGCAAGATTACAATGGTATATTGAAAATTCATTACACTGACAATGGCATCGGAATCGAAGATGATCAGATCAACGCTATTTTTACACCTTTCTATAAAGGAAAAAACAACCATACAGGAATGGGGTTAGGTCTTAGTATTGCTAAAAAAATTGTAACGCAGCAACTACAAGGTAATATCTCAGTAATAGATAGCAACGAGGGAGTACACTTTTTATTAAGCCTGCCAAAATAGTGAGTAGTAAATTGCAGAAAATGACTATTTTCAAATGGTGCCTTTTAGCCCATATTTCTTTTTGCAGTTTAACTTTATTTGCAGAACCAAATTATCAAGAAGTAAAACAGTTAATTGACCTACATTTTATCCATAAAACTGATTATGCTAATAAAGCAGCTTATCTCGAATATGGTAACTTAAACCTAAAATCACTCATAAAATCACTTAATGAGCCACACTCTTACCTAAAAGTTAAAGGTTTAAATACAACTTTCTTTAGTGCAAAAAAACGCTGTGTTAATAACAGTAAAATTAAGCTGAATTTTCAAAAAGGTAAACTTGCTTATCTAAAAATTTCCAGTATTGGCTCAACGACCACGAAAGAGAAATCTCAATATGTTAGTAATTCAATCAATAAGATAAGATCTCAAGATAACGAGAACTCTCGATACTGGATTATTGATTTAAGAAAAAATAGCGGCGGCAATATGTGGCCTATGTTACAAGCACTTTCCCCTTTTTTCGACGCTACACAGACATTAGGTGAATTCCATTTGTCATCTGGAAGCATTACTAGATTTGGTTTTAAAGATGGAATAGCCCATGAAAGCTCGCTACAAAAAATCAATTTCCAACCAGATACCTATCATTTAAAACATCAGCCTATTGGAATTTATGTTTTGATTGATTCTAGTGTCGCAAGTTCAGCTGAAGCTTTAGCAATTGGCCTATCATCGCTTGAAAATGTAACACTCGTTGGCGAGAAAACGTGTGGCTTAGCTACCGTCAATACTCCGTTTGAACTCAGTGACGGAAGTATTCTTGTTTTAACAACAGGCGAGATGGCCAATATTCATGGTCAAACGTTTAAAAATGGCATCACACCGAGTATGAGTAGTCTAGAGTTTAGTACGCTAATCAAAGACTTTGTAGAATAAAATTTTGCTAGCTTGTGGGCTGCCTCTGTCTTCATAACCCACTATTGCATAACTATTTTTAATCAGCATACTCAGCATTGCAGGAAAACGGTTCATCGACTTAACTTTAATAGCTCGGTAATTGTGCTCTTGAACCCATGTTTCTTGTGCGTTTAATAATGCCTGTGCGATCCCCTTTCCTCTGCACTTTGGCGCTACTGCGCCAAGCCAGCTATAGAAAGTATTTGAATCTAATGCATAACCGAGTTTGTAGGCCACAGGCTCATTATCGATAAAGGCTACTAAAATTAAATACTCAACACCTGCTATCCTTGCTTGTAATTTACCGAGCGTATTTCTACCATCAAACTCAGGGATTTGACTATCAACAAGTAACAAATCGTCTAAACTAGCAGGCTTTATCGTGTAACAAGGCTCCATGACTCACTCTAATCTATTATCTAACTTCACTTTTCTTTTCGATAATACAACTTTGAATAGCGTTTTACACGGGCATGCACGCCGCGACCTAAACTCTTAAATTTAGCTTCAAGTACATCTACACCATATAAAATACCTACTACTAGCACAGATAGTTTTATTGCAGCTAGTAAGTTGTTGGTGGCAATGACAACACCAATTGATGCTAATACCCAGATCGTTGCAGCGGATGTTACTCCGACAACCGCGCCATCTTTTGCAAGCATTACTCCGGCACCTAAAAAGCCAATACCGGTGATAATTTGCCCCACTACACGTGAATGGTCTATCACATCGCCATGTAACATAAATGCAGTAGCAAGAAATAAATAGGTACCCAACACAATGAGTGCTGAGGTACGTATACCAACAGGTTTGCCGCGTAATTGGCGCTCCATACCAATAATTGCGCCGCAAAAAGCGGCGCTACCAATTGCTGACCAAGAATAAGGGGCAATATCAAATAAACTACTCAGTGTCACTTTACTTCCAAATCAAACTAACAATCAAAATTATAAATAAAAGGCCATCGCAGTGCTGAGTCGTGATGAACCAAAACTCGCCATTTTGCTAAAATCGGCTTTGGCTATTGGCACATGCTGACAGTCAATCGCCAATTGCTTTTCGTTTTCACAGAATGGATCATGAACATACAAGCAGTGCTCATCAATATGGGTTACACACACCCAATGCGGTGATTTTTTTCCATCAAATCGATAGGTGCTGATCAATAACACCACCGCTTTACCCTCAGCAAGCCAATCTTCAATGGAGGCCAAGGTTAACTCTTGATACCTCACAGGCAGTTTTGCAGCGATTGCTTCAGCCACAAACTGATTGTGTACGGTATGCAAAATGGCTTTTTTCTTTTCGCTTCTCACCCCGTTAATAAACAAAGTATCACGGGTATTTAAAACAACATCAGCTTTAAAACCTCGCTTCATTGCCGCAAGTGCTAACCCTAGAGGATGGCAACCGCCATGCCCTGATGTCATGAAAATAGTCGTCGCTTCACGCCATATATCCAGCTCTTTGAGTTGGCTCATTGCGGTATCATTCAAGGATGACATTGCCATTAATAGCGCCGCAGGACCACAGGTAAACTCGGTTGTTTGCTGATACCAAGGCGTGTGTTTATCGGCATTAAATTCGATATTACGACGAATGTTTTTTTGCATTCGATGGGCATCACTATGGTCATCATAATAATCACTGTAATGACCAAATACCTGATAACCCACTTTTTCATATAAGCGAATTGCTGAATGGTTGTTTACCGCAACTTCTAAACGCATGTATAAACGGCCACGTTTAGCCGTTTCGTTTTCAAGCGCAAGCAGTATCTTTGAGGCAATGCCTTTGCCTTGCTGAGATTGTAAAACAGCCAGTGAATATAACCGAGCGAGGCGCGTCCCTTTGTGACACCACACTAAACCATAACCAACGAGTTGGTTATCTACCTCTGCCACCATCAGTAAACCATGCGTTGCGCTGATCCAGCGTTTTAAACTACGGCTACTTAACCTATCTTGACTAAAGCTTTGTTCTTCAATCGCTACAAGGGCCGCCAAATCCGTTGCCTGAGCAAAACGGATTTGGCAAACAGATGCGTTCATTAACCGCGGCCTCGTGCTTCTAGGCGTTGTTTAAACTCATCCATAATGATCATATAAAGCTCATCACCTAAATAAGCATCTTCGACTTTATGGTCGATACTCGGGTTGTCATTCACTTCTAACACGTATGCTTTACCTTGATGCTCTTTAACATCAACGCCATACAAACCTTTACCCACCGTTTTACAGGCTTTTAATGCTGCATCAAGTACCACTTTAGGTAGTTCAAATGTTGGCAAGGTTTCAAAACCACCTGAGAAAAAGCGTTTTGCATCATGGTTGTAAATTTGCCAGTGATTACGCGCCATTAAATAACGACATGCATAAATTGCACGGCCATTTAACACCCCGACACGCCAATCATATTCGGTGTACATATACTCTTGCGCTAGCACAAGTGCACTGAACTCAAACAGCTCAGTTAACTTAGCAACTAACTCATCACGATTAGCAACTTTAAATACACCTTTAGAGAAAGAGCCTTCTGGCATTTTTAATACCAGTGGGTAGCTAAAGTTTGCTTCTAAACTTTCAATTGTCTCTTCGTTTGTATCAGCCACAACATGAGTTTTTAAACTCGGCACTTTTTGATAATTAAAGGCATCGTGTAAATACACTTTATTACAACAACGCAATATTGACTCTGCATCATCAATGACCACTAAGCCTAAGCTTTGTGCTTTACTTGCTAAGCGATAAGTTGGATGGTCGATAGCCGTTGTTTGACGAATAAATAGCGCATCAAATTGTGCAATATTGGTAATTTCATCAAATGTCAGTGCTTGAGCATAAATACCATGTTTAGCGGCTGCTTTAATAAATTTAGCAATGGCATCTTTATCACTTGGCGGCACTTTTTCTTGGTGATCAACCAATATAGCCATATCCCAACGGTAACGACGTTTTTTATCGTGAATGCGCCACACAGACTCGGTAAAGCTACTGAGTTGTTTTACAAACTCTGTAAAGCCAGTGTCATCTAATGATGCAATTGTGCCTTGTTTTACAACACCTTGCTCATCACACACCAAAATAGGCGCAGGATATTGTGAGAATAATGCTTTGGTTGCTTTACTTTGCTGCTCTTTATCTGTGTGACCAAAAAAGACAGTGCCACCAGCGAGCTCTTTATGACGCGTGCTGTGCTCATCGCTACGGAGCGCATTAATTGTTTTTACACTCGGTAATACCTGATGCTTTCTCGCTTCAGCAAGCAAAGAACAATAATAACCTTTACTTAAATACTGCCCTGTATCACACAAGTTTAAAATGCGCGTTTTTGGCTCATTATGTTTTGGGTAATCACGTAAGTAGGTGTCAAAGGTAATGACATTTTCGAAATTTTGAGCAATACGTTGCTCATTGTTATCAACCACAATCAAGGTTTTAAACACGACTTTTCCTAAATTAAGTCTTATGAAAAAAATGAAAACACCCAACCAATTAAGTGAACGCATGAGGCTAAACTTCACTTAACTAGATGGGTGCTTGGAATACCAATTCACAATAATTGTGTAATTAAGCGTATTGGTATAAGCATTAAGCTTGATGTGATTTATAGAGGGTTTTTAGCTTTGTGACCAACGAGTTATTTTTTACCTTAAGATGAAATTTATTGATTAATAAATTTTCTAGATCAGAGTATTTCAGTAATGTTGTAAAACTGCTTATTTCCTGCAATAGTCAGTGTTACTTCATCATTAATTTGCTTGCCAATCAGTTGCTTACCTAACGGCGCTTCTCGGGTTACAACATAAATCGGTTGCTCTTTTACGGTGACCACTAAGCCACCAGCACTTGGACCCATAAAGAACCACTTTGCGTTATCTTGCTCATCGATAAGACACACTAATGCACCTTCACGAACCTTATTAAATTCGCTTTCTTTAAACACCGTATTGAATGCCTGAATATCACGGTAGCACTCATTAACTCGCTCAGCTTGCCCTTGCGCTAAGTATGCAGCCTCTAAACCCAAGGTATCGTATTGAGTTTCAGCAACACTTTCTTCGTGAGTTGCTGCATCATGGGCCGCTTTTGCCGCTTCTTTAGCGTTTTGCAGTTGTGCCTCAAGCGCAAAGCGTAAATGTTCAATTACGTGTGTTTTATTCATATCAAAGCAGTTAAAACAGAAAAGCCGCTATTCTATGGAAAAATAGCGGCTGATGAAAGTAAGTTATAAAACTGACTTACGGCATCTCCATATAGGCTTTGGTTTTATCATCCAGTGTTTGGGTGTAATTTTCTGAACTTAACCCCAATAACTGCGGCAAGGTCGCGGCGATACAAATCGATGAGAATGTCCCCACCACAATGCCCACAAATAACGCGATAGCAAAACCCGTTAATGCAGCCCCTGCAAGCAGCCAAATACAGGCAATGGTCGCAAGTGTTGTGCCTGAGGTGATCAATGTACGCGTTAACGTAGAGCCAATTGCATCATTAATCACAACATGGGTATTTATGCGTTGATTGTCTGGCTGAATACGTAAAAGCTCTCTGACTCTGTCGCCAACAATAATTGAGTCATTTAATGAATAACCAATAATAGCCAGTAAACTCGCCAGCACGGTTAAATTAAACTCAAGCCCTAGCAAAGAAAACAAACCAAGCACTAAAGTTAAATCATGTAACAGTGCAACCACTGAACCTACTGCGAGTCGCCATTCAAAGCGCACGGCAAGATAAACCATAATTGCAATCAGCGCTGCAAATAAAGCTAAACAGCCCTGTTCAAAAAGCTCATCACCCACTTGTGAGCCTAAAAATGAGCTAGATAATACGCTATAGTCGACGCCTTGTTCATTCAGCTCTGCTTGCCAAGTACTGGCTTTACTCACCTCTGGCGCTTCTCTTAAAACAAAGTGATATTCACCCGCTTTAGTGATGGTTAATTTGCTCGCAGCCTCAGAGCTTAACTTTGCTTTTAAATCAGTAATTGTGGTGACTGACGTTGTATTAATTTCAGTAATGTAGCCACCTGTAAAATCAAGGCCAAAGTTAAGCCCCTTAACAGATAAAACACCCAAGCTCGCGATGACTAAAATACAACTTAGCAATAGCCCTAAAACGCGCGCTTTACTCGCGGCAGTTAAAGTAGACCAACTCATGCTTTTGCCCCCGTTAAATTGGTTAGTTTAATGTACAGTGTTTGGCTAAGCGCTTTTGAAATGTAAACGCCAGTAAATACGCTAGTTAATAGGCCGAGCGCTAACGTGATGGCAAAGCCTTTCACAGGCCCATAACCTATGGCATATAAAATAATCGCCGTGATCATGGTTGTTACATTGGCATCAAAAATGGTCGTAAATGCTTGGTTATAACCTTGCTCAATCGCTTGATATGTAGGTCGACCCTTGCGTTTCTCTTCTTTTATTCGCTCAAAGATAATCACATTCGTATCAACAGCCATACCTATCGTCAGAACAAGACCTGCAATGCCCGGTAAGGTCAGTACAACGCCCGGCAATAACGACATTAAACCAACTAAAGCAGTTAAATTTAGTAGCAAAGCAATATTGGCAATCAGCCCTAAGCGACGATACCAAAGCGCCATAAATGCAAGGGTAATACCGATACCCAGCATTAACGCAGCTAAGCCATGCTCAATGTTTTCACTGCCTAAGCTTGGGCCTATGGTTTGCTCTTGTACAATGGTCACTGGTGCTGTGAGCGACCCTGCACGTAATAGAAGCGCTAAATCGTAAGCAGCTTGTGGGCTTTTCATATTGGTAATGCTAAAACGAGAGCTTAAGTGCTGAGCAATGTTTGCCACATTGATCACTTCGCTTTTTTTCACAACTTCGCCATTTTCACCCCGTGAGTATTCAGAATACACAGTGGCCATTGGCTTACCAATGTTGTGCTTCGAAAAAGCAGACATCGCATCACCACCTTGCGAGTCTAAACTGAGCTGAACTAAAGGCTTGCCCCACTCATCTTTACCAACACTGGCATTATTGATGTGATCACCTGAAAAAATCGCTATAGGATTTAAATTAACAACGCCACCGCCTTGCACATTAAACGCTTTACCACCTACTTCGACGACCTGATAAAAATCGAGGGTCGCTGTTGCACCAATAATACGCTTAGCTTCAGATGGGTCTTGCACACCGGGTAACTCGATGCGAATGCGCTGCTTACCTTGTCGTTGCGTTACCGCTTCTGTGATGCCAAGCTCTTCAATACGACCACGCAGGGTTGTTAAGCTTTGCGCCATAACTTGTTTATTGAATTCGCTTTGGCTTTGCTCATTAAAATGCAGTAATACCGTGGTTAGGTTATTAGTGGTTGATTTAGTTTGCATCAGGCCTTTGAATTGACCTTGTAACGTTGAGACGAGCCCTGCGAGTTGCTCCTCGGAGCTTGGTAAAATTTGTAGCTCAACCCCTCCTTTTACTTCACTTGCCCGAATACCACGAATTTTATCTTTACGAAGCGCCAATTTAGTTTGTTGATACACACTGCTTAAGTGCTCTTGCATTGCTTTATCTAAGTCAACATCAAGCACAAATAACACCCCACCATTTAAGTCGAGTCCTAACTTAATTGGTGAAAGACCAAGCTGCTGAAGCCACTGTGGGCTTGTCGCATGCTCAACAATTTTAGCGTCTAACTGTGGATATTGTGTTTTGATAAAACTCAGCGCATTGGCACTTTGGGTTGGCTCGCTTAATAAAATAGCCAGTTGTGCTTGGCTATCATTGGCTTCAGTCACTTCAAAACCATGTTGGTTTAGAGAAGTTGTCACACTTTGCAGCGTCACAGTTTGATCTGGCAAGCTAATGTGCAACCAAGATTTATTAGGATAAAGATTAGGTAATGCGCTTACCGCTAGTAAAATACACGCCGCTATCATAGCGACATAACTCATTTTTAGACGACGCCATAGCGCCGGCTTTGATTTATGTGACATACATGACTTCCTTCCGGCATTGTCAGCCGGTAAAAATTAACTCCAAAAATACAAAAGTAACGAAGGAAGTCGTTTAGTTATGGTAGGTCGTGTTGGCTTTGTACAAAAGATTAGCGTCTTTCCAGCCACTAATGCGGGATTTACGCTGGGTTGCTAAGGCAAACCATGGGATCTCACGCACAGCCCCTGGCGGCGCTAGAAAGTGCTCTTTCCCCCAATCTTCAGCAAAGAATTCTATTAATAGCTCGTAATCAGGGTCAACCTGACTATGATAAAGAAACAATGATGAATTACTGGCAGTTAAACGCGGCACAAGGGTATCAAACCCCGATGGTTCTACCGGTTTGTGGTGTTCTGCTGTATGAGTTTGGGAAATAACTGGGGTTTTAGTCAGCTCGACTTGGAACAATTTAGTCGCAGCAAAGTGTGAGTGAGTATCAGGCATAGCCATGCTCTGTGCACTAAAGAACACAGTAAATAGCAAGATAATGACTGAGAAAAACCGTAACAAGAACTGACCAATAAATTAAGCGGATAACATGGCTATAATGAGGGTAAAAAAATAAAACACAAGGTATTACTTAAATAAAAATAACTAAAATAAAAGCGAGCCCATTTTGGCCCGCTTAGTAATTTAACTTTATTAAACGAGTTAAACCTCTAATGATGACATGTCGATAACAAAGCGTGAGGCCATATCACCTTGCTTTAATTTATCGAATGCGTCATTAATTTGCTCCATTTTGATCATTTCAACTTCAGGCAAAATATTATGTAGTGCACAGAAGTCGAGGATTTCTTGAGTTTGCGCAATACCGCCAATCAATGAGCCTGCAACACGGCGACGCCCCATTAATAACGGCACTGAATTAGACTCAGCAAGCGCACCTACTTGACCAACCAATACTTGAGTCCCATCAATATCTAAAAGCGGGATATACGGCGTAAAGTCGTGTTTTACCGGAATGGTATTAATGATCACATCAAATTGATTAGCATGCGCTTGCATGGCAGCTTCATCGCTTGATACCAATAAATCTTTTGCGCCATAAGATAAAACCTGCTGTTTTTTCTTATCACTACGGCTAATTGCCGTAACATGTGCGCCCATTGCAGCTGCGATTTTAATCGCCATGTGGCCTAAACCACCTAAACCAATCACACCAACACGGCTACCTGGGCCGACATTCCAGGTACGTAATGGCGAATACGTTGTGATACCCGCACATAAAATTGGTGCACATTTAGCAAGGTCTAAGCCTTCAGGCACGCTCAGTACAAATTCTTCACGCACCACAATGTGTTTTGAATAGCCACCTTGAGTGAGTTCACCGCTAATGCGATCTTGTCCTGAGTAAGTCCCTACCATACCTTCACGACAAAACTGCTCTTCACCGTGATGACATTGGTCACAGCTTAAACAGCTATCAACCATACAACCTACAGCAACATTATCGCCCACTTTGTATTTAGTAACGCCGCTGCCTACTTCAAGGACGCGACCAACGATTTCATGGCCTGGCACGACTGGGTATTGAGTCCAGCCCCAGTCGTTTTCTGCGGTGTGCAAGTCTGAATGGCACACGCCACAATAAAGAATTTCAATTGATACATCTTCATCACGAAGTGCACGGCGTTCAAAATGATACGGCTCTAATGGTTTTTCAGAATCATGTGCTGCATAACCGACGGTTTTCATGCTTACTCCTTAATTTTCTTCGTGTTTAACTCATGCAATTAACAAATTTGCTAATGCGCTGGTGTATACTGCACTCAGTATAGAGGTAAATTTGCAAAATACACTTGCCTAAAACACGAAAGCTTTTGCCTATTTTTATCAAATTGATTTTTAAGAGACCCCAATGCGTGGAATGAGCCGCAAAGAACAGGTGACGAGATCGCCTGATGCAATGAACCTATCACAAAGCATCAAAACACTCTGGCCCTATTTAATGACCTTTAAAGGCCGCGTTATTTTAGCCGTAATGGCGCTTATTGCAGCAAAGGGCGCCACATTGCTGATGCCTTGGGCACTAAAAGAAATAATTGAAGCGGTTGATGCGAGTATCAACCCGTTATTAAGCGTTCCTGTTGCCTTGCTCATCGCTTATGGTTTGCTGCGCTTTGCCAGTGTGTTTTTTGGTGAAGTACGCGATGCATTATTTGGCCGAGTTACAGAGCACGCAATGCGCCATATTGGCTTAAAAGTATTTAAACACTTGCATAGTTTAGAGCTTGCCTTTCATCTTGACAGGCAAACAGGTGGAATTAGTCGCGATATAGAGCGTGGTACAAGTGGCCTTAGATTTTTAATGCGCTTTTTGATGTTTAATATCGTACCAACCTTATTTGAAATAATCACAGTAGCGATTATTTTTGCGACCTTATTTTCGCCGTGGTTTGCACTAGTCACCGTTATCGCGGTCGCTATTTACATTGCTTTCACTGTGATAGTAACTCAGTGGCGTAACCGGTTTATTCGTGAAGCAAATACTGCCGATAACAACTCTAATACCCGTGCTATCGACAGCTTACTAAATTACGAAACCGTTAAGTACTTTAACAATGAACAATATGAAGCGAGCACCTACGACAGCTTTTTAGCTAAATGGGAGCAAGCAAGGCTAAAAAATCGTTTATCATTACTGGCGCTTAATTCAGGGCAGGCACTTATAATCGCCGCGGCTATTACAGCGCTAATGTGGCTAGGTGCCAGTTCAGTGGTCAATAAAGAGCTGACAATAGGTGAGCTTGTGATGATCAATGCCTACATGATCCAGCTATTTTTACCACTTAACTTTTTAGGTTTTGTTTATCGTGAGATACGCCGTGCGCTGACTGACCTTGAAAACATGCTCGGGCTATTAAATCGAAAAGCCGCCATTAGCGATGACAAAGATGCAAAACAATTAAAAGCAACCAAAGCAGCTATCCGATTTGAAAATGTCTCTTTTAGTTACGACAAACAACGGCCAATTTTAAATAACTTAAGCTTTGAGGTTACTTCTGGCAGCAAGGTGGCCATTGTGGGTGCCAGTGGCGCAGGTAAAAGCACTCTAAGCCGCCTACTCTACCGCTTTTATGATGTGGATGCGGGCAAAATTTACATCGATGAGCAAGCAATCAACACAGTTACACTTGAGAGCTTGCGCCAAGCTATTGCCATCGTACCGCAAGATACCGTGCTATTTAATACCAGCATTCGCGAAAACATCGCCTACGGAAACCCAACTGCAAGCGAAGATGAAATTGATAAAGCCATAAGCCTTGCCCATTTAGATGGGTTTATTGCCAGCCTAGACAAAGGCGATAAAACCCTTGTTGGTGAGCGCGGTTTAAAAGTGTCGGGCGGTGAAAAGCAGCGCATTGCAATCGCCAGAGCCATTTTAAAAGGTTCACCGATTTTATTATTTGATGAAGCAACATCGGCGCTAGATTCGCATTCAGAGCAAGCCATTCTCAGTGCGATGCGTGAAGTCGCACAAAGGCACACCAGCTTAGTGATTGCACATCGTTTATCAACAATTACTGACGCAGACAAAATTATTGTGATGAAACAAGGACAGGTTGTTGAACAAGGTCAGCACCAACAGCTACTTGCTGCGAATGGTGAATACGCTCGAATGTGGCAGTTGCAGCAAAGCGATGAATAAACACTGTTAACTAGTGGGTTAAATGATTAGAATAACCGCTTTATTTTTATCTATAACAAAAAGGCAACACGCAGATGGGCAGAGCTTATCAAAACAAAAAAGACTCAATGGCAAAAACTGCGGGTGCAAAAACCAAAGTTTATTCAAAGTACGGAAAAGAAATTTATATCTGCGCTAAGAATGGTGGTGTTGATCCCGATGGCAACTTAGCGCTTCGTCGCTTAATCGATCGTGCTAAAAAAGACCAAGTACCTACGCATGTAATCGAGCGTGCAATCGATAAAGCCAAAGGTGGTGGCGGCGAAGATTACGTAGCAACTCGCTACGAAGGTTACGGACCTGGTAACTGTATGATTATTGTTGACTGTTTAACCGACAACAACAAACGTACCTTTGCTGACGTACGTGTTTGTTTTACAAAAGCGAATGCAAAAATTGGTGCGCAAAACTCAGTATCACACTTATTTGATCACCTTGCTATTTTTGTGTTTGATGGTGATGATGACGAGGCTGTTTTAGAAGCACTAATGATGGCTGATGTTGATGTAACAGATGTAGAAGTTGAAGACGGTAAAGTGACTGTATTCGCTCCACACACTGAGTACAACAATACCCGTACAGCACTTGAAGAAATGGGAATTACTGATTTCCACGAAGATCTAATTGCTTTTGTGCCGCAAGTAGAAGCACCCATTGAAGGTGAAGACGTTGAAGTCATGGAACGCTTTTTAGCCATGCTAGAAGACTGTGACGACGTACAAAACGTTTACCACAACGCACAGTTTTAATAAAAAAGGCCAACCAAGTTGGCCTTTTACCTTTTTAGCCCAAAGGAATCAACATTGAATACCCTCGAAGAGTTAAAAGCCGGTTCTCTACAAGGTTGTACACGGCTTCAGCTTGTTGCAGAACTAACCGAATTGCCAAAAGAAATTTATACCCTAGCCGATACGTTAGAAATTCTCGATTTATCTAATAATCAGCTAAGTGATTTACCTGACGATTTTTACAAATTAAAAAATCTCAAACGGCTGTTTTTATCATTTAATCAGTTTAAACATATTCCAGACGTGCTAAGAGAATGCCCAAACTTAATCATGGTGGCATTTAAAGGTAATCAAATTACTGAATTTAAAGCGCACTGTTTGCCAACGCAGATTGAATGGTTAATCTTAACTGATAATCAAATTCCCGCTTTACCTGATACATTTGGTGAGTACAGCAAGCTTAAAAAGCTCGCACTGGCAGGTAATCAGTTAACACATTTGCCAGTCTCAATGGCTAATTGTAAAGAGCTTGAGCTAATACGTTTAAGTGCCAATAAACTTACAAAAATTGAAGATTGGCTTTTAGCTTTACCGAAACTTGCTTGGCTTGCCTTCTCTGGTAACGATTTAAATCGCTCAACTAGCTTGCACTGTGAGCTGTTTAGCCAAATCGCACTGGATGAAATCGAAGTTAAAAAGCAGATTGGCCAAGGTGCATCTGGGGTTATTCACTTAGCCAATTTGCATCAACAGCCTGTTGCTCTTAAGTTATTTAAAGGCGAGATCACCAGTGATGGTTATCCACTCGATGAGCTAAATTGCTGTTTAAAAGCCAGTGAGCATCCAAATCTCATAAAAGCATTGGGCTATGTCGATGAAGAGTCTCAACTCGGTTTAGTGATGGAGCTTATCAGTAAAGAATTTACGAATCTTGGTTTGCCCCCCTCCCTTGCGACTTGTACTCGTGATACCTTTGAAGACAACTGCCAGTACGAGCCAGAAATGGTGCTAAAAGTTGTTAAGCAAATGGCCAGTACCCTCGCTCATTTGCATCAAAAGCAAGTTAGCCATGGTGACATTTATGCCCATAACAGCATGATCAATTCACGTGGCGAGTTATTATTTGGTGACTTTGGTGCGGCAACAGACTTATCGATGCTGACGCCTAATCAACAGCAGCTACTAGAAGGCATTGAAATACGCGCCTTTGGTTATTTCATCGATGATTTACTGACTGTAGTGACTGAAGAAAACGACATTACTAAGATGCTTGCTGACATAGCTCAAGAGTGCTTAGTGCTCAACTCAGACAAACGCCCTCGCCTTTCTGAGCTAGTTTCGCGATTATGATTTAGGGTCATTATTAATAAAGCCTCTGTGAGGCTTTATTTTTGCTTTTTAAACGGGAACACCTGCTGCTTTAACATACCTTCGGGCATGTAATCGCCAACTACACCATATTTATCGGGCCACTCTGCTTGGCCTTTGACAGCAGTGCCAAATAGATAATCTAAAAAAGAAAAATGCGCAGCATAGTTACGGTCAATGGCTGCTTTATCAGATGAATGATGCCAATGATGAAACTGTGGCGTAACCAGCAAATATTTTAACCATCCAAATCTCACACGAACATTGGCGTGGTTAAATACTGCCTGAAAGCCAACAATTATTACATATAGGCTAATAACATCCGATGGAAAGCCGAGCACAAAAATAGGCGTGAGCACTAAGCTGCGCGTCACGAGTATTTCTAAAATATGCTGACGAGAGCCTGCCAGCCAATCCATCTCTTTTGCACTATGATGCACGGCATGAAAACGCCAAAGCAGAGGCACTTCGTGATAAGCCCTATGCACAAAATATTGCATTAAATCGGCTACTAAAATGATTAGAAATAGCTGCAGTAAAAATGGCAGTTGAATAATAAAGCCTTGCACTGTTTCAGACACAGCCCAGCCAAATGCATGATGCACGAACTGATTGGTTGCCAGCAACACAAAACCAATAATTAAGTGATTAACAAAGAAATGATTTAAATCACCCTGCCACTCTGAGCGGAGAATTTTTTGTTCTTTTCGGTGCGGCAGAAGCTTCTCAATTAGAATAAAAATCAGGGTTGAACCAAGTAAGTCAAGAATGAACCAATCAAGCCCCAAGTACGGCGTATTATCTTTAAAGTCGCCCACCTCAACATTCGGCCCACCAAATGCAATAGCCACAACTATAAACACCCAAGCCATTGCACCGAGCCGTTTATTAGTATTACGAACAAAGTTCAACAACCCTAAACTGCCTGAAATAATCAATGCCACAAACATTAGCTGACGTAAAAACTCAACACTGTAGTTTTGCCTGAGCTCTGGGGTCGTTAAGTACTCTGGAAAATGAAAGGCTAACACCCCTAAACAGGATAAAACCGCTAAGAAGCAAGCAATATAACCGCTAATATTGCCTTCACCCACTTGAAACTGCTCAGCCCTAAATAGCCGATGATAAAGACGTGTCATGATATAAAAATCCATTTATCAATTTTTTGCAGCATAACACAGAAGAATTTAGGAACAAATGTACGCTGAGTCATCACGAAAATGTGTAAATTACAAATTAATAGCGAAGAACTGTCTAATATTATTGAACATCCATATCCTTATGAAACGAAATAGGCTTATAAAAGAATAAGCCTTTAACTATTACTGAAATGCTTTATCAAACTTATCTTGATCAAGGTATTTATCAAATGCACCTAAAGCATTACCCACACTTGGCTCAGCCATTAACTCTTGCATTGCAACTTCACCGACAATACCGAATGCGTTTTCCATTGCTCCCTGACCGCCGACTTCAATCGCTGCTTTAGCTTGCTTTGGACAGTCTTCGGTTAATAAACGCGTAACTAACGCACCAACATAGCGATTAGTTTCATCTATATCTTGCTCTGTCACGTTCGAGAAAGGTTTAATTATACTGTGCGTTGACATACCCAGATAAATCCATTTAGCTAGATTTTTCCGCTCTTTGCCATTCAGTGAATCAGTTAAACACACTGCAAGTTGCTGAGCTTCTTCTGATGCTGAAGCATAACTAGGCAGTAACGACATTACAAAGAGTGAAGTAGTTAATAAGATTTTTTCATTATTTTCCTCATAAACTGGGATTAACCATAGAATTCTACTTCAGTTTTTACACCAAATGGTAAAATGAATTCTCTAAATTCAGGGTCCCCTTGCTGAGCTTTTGGATATTTAAGGTTATACATATTCTTTTTAAACATATTTAAGAATTGCTTATTTTGCAGCTTATTATCCAATACACTGACTTTGACAACATCACCCGCTTGATTAACCATCATCATAAATAAAATTTTATCATCAGATCGTCTGAAGTCGTCTTTTGCTTTTGTTATCACATCTTTGGGAATATTAAAATCTGGTAGGTTTTTATCTTGTGTTGATGAGCAAGACACTAACAAGAGGCATAAAGGTATTAAAAATTTATTCATCATCTGTCCCTATAAATGTTTAAAGACAAGATACTGTGAATAAATGCTTTTATCCAGTAAAAACCAAAAAAGCCACGATAAACGTGGCTTTGTTGGATAAAGCTTAAACTTTTACTGTTCTATTATAAGAACTGACCTAGCGCTTTAACTTGGTCTAACATGCGGTTTGAGAAACCCCACTCGTTATCGTACCAAGCCATCACTTTAACAAGCTTACCATCTACTTTAGTTTGTGTAGAATCGAAGATTGAAGACGCTGGGTTGTGGTTAAAGTCGATAGAAACAAGCGGTAATTCGTTGTATTCAAGAATACCTTGCATTGCACCTTCTGATGCAGCTTTAACGACTTCGTTGATTTCTGCTGCAGTTGTTTCACGCTTAGCAACGAACGTTAAGTCTACTAAAGAAACGTTGATTGTTGGAACGCGTACTGCCATACCGTCAAGTTTACCCGCAAGTTCAGGAAGCACTAAGCCAACCGCTTTAGCTGCACCTGTTTTAGTTGGGATCATTGACTGAGTTGCGCTACGTGCACGGTATAAGTCTGGGTGATAAACGTCAGATAAGTTTTGATCGTTTGTGTAAGCATGAATGGTTGTCATGCTACCTTGCTCGATACCTACTGTGTCGTTGATTGCTTTTGCAATCGGTGCTAAACAGTTTGTTGTACACGATGCGTTTGAAATAATGTTGCTGTCAGCGTTTAAAACTTCGCTGTTAACACCATGAACAACCGTTGCATCCATATCAGTACCAGGCGCAGAAACGATTACTTTTTTAGCACCGGCTTCAATGTGTTTTGCAGCTGCTTCACGTGAAGTGAATAAACCTGTACATTCTAATACGATATCGACGTTTAATTCCTTCCAAGGAAGGTTTGCAGGATCACGCTCTTGCGTAAGGGTAATTTCATCATTACCAATTAGCATGGTGTTTTCAGCAAGTGTTACTTTTTGAGAAAATTGACCGTGTACTGAGTCAAATTGAGTTAAATGCGCGTTAACATTTGCTGGTGCTAAATCGTTGATAGCAACAATTTTGATTTCGTTGTTTTGAGCTGACTCATAAAGAGCACGTAATACGTTACGACCGATACGTCCATAGCCATTAATTGCAACATTAATCATTCTAATATCTCCCGTTAATTATTTTACTTCACTTGCTTGGCGAGCAAGCGCTTCAATGGCTTGCCAGTCTTTGTTTTCAATAAGTTGTTTATCTAACATCCAAGTACCACCTACGCAGATTACGTTTTTAAGTGCTAGGTAGTTAGGTGCTGTTTCAAGGCTAATGCCGCCAGTTGGGCAGAAAGTCACTTGCGGTAAAGGGCCACCAATTGATTTAAGCATTGCTGTACCACCTGCCGCTTCTGCAGGGAAGAACTTTAAGAACTTAAAGCCTTGGCTCGCTAATTTCATTACTTCACTTGGTGTTGCTGCACCGGGTAAAAATGGAATATCAGACTCTTTAGCCAGTGCTAATAATTCGTCGTTTACACCTGGGCTAACCATAAAATCAGCACCAGCTTCTACAGATGCATTAAATGTCGCTTTATCAATAACAGTGCCTGTGCCTACGTATGCTTCAGGTACAGCTTCTTTCATAAGCTTTACTGCTTCTGCCGCAATCGGCGTTCGCAAAGTAATTTCTAATGCTTTTAAGCCACCGTTATAAAGCGCACGTGCAAGGGGTGCTGCATCTTCAAGTTTTTCGATAACAACAACCGGTACCACAGGTGCCGATGATAAAATTTTCTCAATGCTCATTGTATGTTCCTCATAGCCCAGTAACGGCGTATTATTATTCTAAACCGAAGGCGCTAGCGCCAAGGTCTGCACTACTTACTATATTTCTGAAACCTGCGAATAATTCTCGGCCTGTACCATATGTTTGGCTTGGTTGGCTAAGTTGTAATTCACGTTTTGCTAATTCTTCATCGCTTACGTGTACTTTTAATACACCCGCTGGTGCATCAAGTGTCACTAAATCACCTTCGTGAATTTTTGCGATTACACCACCTTCAACAGCTTCAGGTGCTAAGTGGATTGCTGCAGGAACTTTACCTGATGCACCCGACATACGACCGTCTGTCACAATCGCCACTTTGTAGCCTTGATCTTGGAGTGTTGCCATTACTGGCGTTAATTTATGAAGCTCAGGCATGCCTTTCGCTTTCGGACCTTGCTCTTTAATTACAGCAATAAAGTCGGTGTTTAATTCACCACGGCTATACGCTTCTTGTAACTCGCCTTGTGAGCTAAATACTTTAGCTGGCGCAGAAACAACCTGATGTGACTCAGCCACTGCAGATACTTTAATAACTGCTTTACCAAGGTTACCTGTAAGAAGCTGTAAACCACCCTGCTTACTAAACGGATTATCAATCGGACGCAATACTTCTTCGTCGTGTGACTTTTCAGGACACGCTACCCATTTAACTTTGCTTGGGCCTGTGCTGTTAGTCATGATTACTGATGAATCTTTATCTAACATTGGCTCTGTGGTGTAAGCTTCAAGGCCATCACCAACAATCGTTTTCACGTCGTTGTGTAGGTAACCTTTGCTAAGTAGTTGCTTCATTAGGAAGCCCATACCGCCAGCAGCTTGGAAGTGGTTCACATCTGCTGAACCATTCGGGTAGATGCGTGTAAGAAGTGGCACAACTTCAGATAAGTCAGCCATGTCTTTCCACGTAAGGATCACACCCGCTGCTTTAGCAATTGCTACTAGGTGGATTGCGTGGTTTGTTGAACCGCCTGTTGATAACAAGCCGACTAAACCATTAATAATTGTTTTTTCACTGACTACGTCTGCAAGGCAGTTAGCATCTTTTGTTTCGATTAACTGCTTTAACATGGTTTCTACAGCATGACCTGTTAAACCATCACGTAGTTCTGTGTATGGGTTAATGAAAGAGCTACCAGGTAAATGTAGACCCATGATTTCCATTAACATTTGATTCGAGTTTGCAGTACCGTAGAAAGTACAAGTACCGGCACTGTGATACGACGCGCTTTCTGCTTCTAACAGCTCTTCGCGACTTACTAGGCCTTGTGCAAATTTTTGACGTACGCGGGCTTTTTCTTTATTCGGGATACCCGATTGCATTGGACCTGCTGGTAAGAAATACGTTGGTAAATGACCAAATGATAAGGCACCAATTAAAAGTCCTGGGACAATCTTGTCACATACACCTAAACAGAAAACACCGTCAAACACGTCGTGCGATAAAGAAACCGCAGTCGACATTGCAATCACGTCACGTGAAAATAATGACAGCTCCATACCATCACGGCCTTGTGTTACACCGTCACACATTGCAGGTACACCACCAGCAACTTGTGCTGTTGCATCGTACTTGGTTGCAAGGCTTTTAATGATTTCTGGATAATCTTTGTAAGGTACATGCGCTGAAAGCATGTCGTTATAAGCGTTGATGATAGCTAGGTTTGGTTGCTCGTCAGCTTTTAAACGAGCTTTGTCATCGCTGCTACAAGCAGCCATAACGTGTGCAATATTACCACAGCCTAAACCTGCACGAACTCTTGTTTGTTTTTTTGCGTGCGCGATTCGCTTTAAATAAGCTTGGCGGGTCTCTTTACTACGTTCAATAACGCGGTCGGTGACTTCTTGGATACGAGGATGCAACATAAAATTCGACTCATCTCTATAGTTAGAGGATAAAGGCTCAGTAACAATTACAGACTCCACGAATATAACTGTACTGAGCATCTTTGATTTACCCGTTCAAAGGTACGCTATCAGGCTGTCTCTCACAACCAACCTGACACCGGTGTCACTGTATTAACTCATGACTGTGACACCGGTGTCAACCCTATCTGTTAAATTTAGTTTAATTTTTTTAAATGACCAAATAATGAACAATTTAATTTTAGTAGAATATGAGGATATTTCATGTTTATATCTACTTATAACGACTTAGATAAAGCATGCACATTACCAAACTTATTATTTATAAACAGTAAGTTAAATTAACATTCGCTCTTTTCTAGCTTCAAAATAAAAAAGCCCGAGAACGCGTCACTCATTCTCGGGCTACTGTGAAAAAATATGATGAAATTTATTTAATTGCGGCTGTTGATTCACGAGTAATTAGCTTTGCTTCAAGTGTCACTTGATAAGGTGACTCTTGTGGTTCACTAATATGTGAAATTAATTGCTTAACTGCTTGTTGTGTCATTTCTTCAACTGGCTGTGCGATGGTGGTTAAGCCTGGCCAAATATGACGGGCAATAGGTGCGTTATCAAAACCTGCAATAGAAATATCGTCTGGCACTTTCAATTGCATTTGCGTAGCTAACTTTAATACCGCTGCTGCCATGTAGTCATTAGAAGCAAATACCGCTGTTGGACGAGGGTTCAAATCTAAAATAGTACGGGCACTATCAACACCAGAATGATAACTAAAGTTACCTTCTTCGACTAAACGCTCATCAAATTCAATGCCGTTTGAGGCAAGTGCACGGCGGTAGCCTTTAAAACGTTGTTCTGTAGCACTATGATCTGGGTGACCTTTAATAAACGCAATTTCTTTGTGACCAAGCTTAATTAGATGCTCAGTTATTTCAAAAGCGCCCTGCTCGTCATTACTTCGTACAGAAATAGAATCATCTTCAAGGGTGGCTGAGGCTACACGAGCATACGGGATCTTTTTCGACTTTAAAAAACTCACTAATTGAGGAAAGTCCGAAAAAGGTGGAGTTAAAACGATACCATCTAAACGAGAGGTTTGAATTAACTGCTCAATGTTACTAATTAACTCTTCGCCACGTAACTCACAAGGATGAATCAATAAGTTGTAATTAAGTTCATGACATGCCGCTAAAGCACCTGTTTGCACGCGGGTAATGTAACTTTTACTCGGGTTGTCGTATAAACAACCAATTATGAAACTGCGATTTTGTGCTAAACCACGGGCAATAGGATTAGGCGTGTAATCTAACTCTTTAAATACTTTTAGTACCTTTTCGCGCGTTGCATCACTCACGTTTGGCTCATTATTCAGCACGCGAGAGACTGTTTTCTTAGAAACACCAGCATGGCTGGCAACACTGTTGATGGTAACTTTTTTCATCCGCTCTTAATCCAACTGCAAATTACGCGTTACTGTTTACATGTAAACACGCAGCAGCACCAATGAATGGAATGTTGTCTTGTGTTACTAGTGTAACAGGGATCTGTGAAGTATATTGCGACATAATACCTTTGTCTGCAAAACGCTCAATAAATCGACTCGATAATAGACGTTGTTGCATGCGTGGTAAAATACCACCACCAATAAATACACCACCTAATGCACCAAATGTAAGTGCTAAATCGCCGGCTACGCTGCCAATCCAATCACAAAACTGATTTAATGTCGCATCACACACTTCGCATTGGCCTGTAGTAGCTAATTCACTAATTTGCGCTGCATCTAAATTTTTAGCTTCTACACCTTTTACCGCAGCCATAGCACGATACAAATGCGCAATACCTGGGCCTGAGAACACTGTCTCTACTGACACATGATTTAATTGTTTTTTAAGCTCAGTGATTAAAAGGCGGTCTAATTCTGTTACTGCGGCAAGGGTAATATGACCCGCTTCGCAGCTAAGTACTGCGCTGCCTTGAGAGGTACGCACTAAGCACGCTGCACCAAAACCAGTGCCTGGGCCCATTACTGCAATATTTGCATTTTCATCTGCTTGACCTGCCTTAACGGCCATATTTTGCGAATCGTCTAAATATGGTGCTGCATAAGCAAATGCGGCAAAGTCGTTGATAACTTCAAGTTGCTCAAATGAAAACTCAGCTTTTAAATCTGCAACGTTAAAGTGCCAGCCAAGGTTTGTTAAGTGTACTTGGCCTGCTTTTATAGGGCCCGCTACCGCTAAACATGCACGCTTAGGCTTTGGGAACGATATTTGACTGAAATACTGATTAATTGCACTTTCTAAAGAACCAAAATCAGCACTTGGGAATGTTAAATTATGCTTTATAACAAACTGATTTGTTTGCGTATTAAAGTCTGTGATTAAAGCGAAACGAGCGTTAGTGCCGCCGATATCGGCAACAAGAATAGGAGCGAATTCTGTAGTTGTCTGTGTGTTCATGTTGTTTTCTCTATTTGTCTAAGCTATTGCCGCTTATTTTTCTAGTTTTCAATGGCAAAGCCACTGTGTCTGCTAAACTTTGGGTCGTTGCCTCAAAGAAGCTATCTTTTGTATTAAAAAAATGCTGCCCAAATGAATGGGCAGCCAAATACGTTTTGACAACAAAATGATAAAACAGTGACATTATGACACCGGTGTCAGATTCGAATCAATAAAAATTTTCATTATTTGTGAATGCATACGTATTTTATTAAAAAACTCACGCCTTAAGTGCTAAAAATCAACAAAATGCACAGAAATAACACCTATTAGCTCTGAGTTTTGCTTGTAATTAACCACTCGTCACAAATAGCTTGAAAAAAATATTAAATAGCCGAAAATGGCAATTACTACTTATGTTATTTGGTAACAATATGAAAGGTAAGGCGACATCTTTTGACATTGCACATTATGCGGGTGTGTCACAGTCAACCGTGTCTCGCGCATTAAGAAACAGCCCTTTGGTCAACGAAGAAACGCGTAGACGTGTTCATGAGGTAGCAAAACAGCTCAACTATAAAGTTGATAAAAATGCCAGTAACCTAAGAACACAACAAAGTAGCACCCTCGCCCTTTTGTTATTTGAAGATCCAACCTCAGATGAATCACAAATAAACCCTTTCTTTTTAGCGATGCTTGGTAGTATTACCAGAGCGTGTGCGAAAGAAGGCTATGACTTGCTTGTTTCGTTTCAATCAAGCAGCTCAGATTGGCAAGCTGATTATGAAGATAGTCACCGTGCCGATGGCTTAATCTTATTGGGTTATGGGGATTACCTCGATTATCAACCCAAATTTAAAACCTTAATTGACCAACACACTAAGTTTGTCTGCTGGGGCGCAAGCGTCGATAACCGCCCTGACTTAACAGTGAGCTGTGATAATTATGGTGGTGGTAAGTTAGCGGCAGAGCATTTATTAGCTACAGGTAGAACAGATTGTGCTTTTATTGGTGATGCCTCTGAGCATAGCCCTGAGTTTTTTGCCCGTTACCAAGGCTTTAAAGATGCATTTTTAGCTAAAGGTGTGACCCTTAACGAACGTAAAATGGCTAATGCCATTTCTACAGAAGAGTCAGGCTATCATGCTACTCGATCATTGATTGCCAATAATATTCGTTTTAACTCTTTATTTGCAGCCAGTGACCTTATTGCTATTGGTGCTATTCGCGCCCTGAAAGAAGCAAAAATAAAAGTTCCTGACGATGTTCACGTTGTCGGTTTTGATAACATTGCTGTTGCCAGCTTTGTTAATCCGCCTCTTACCACTGTTCAGCAAGACACCACTCTTGCGGGGCAAATGTTAGTTGATAATCTACTTAAGCTTATTCGTGGTGAACAAGTAGAAAATACGCTTTTACCGCCTCGTTTAATTATTCGCGGTTCGAGTGTTTAACCCTTAGCGATAACGCCACAGTTATCGCTATCTGCTCTGCAAACTAGGCTTTTATTTATTAAAATCGCTTTTTTTTCGATTTACCCAAGACTATTACTTCGAAAAAGCAGATAATTACACCTATTATGATGAAAATGCTTATCTAGCTGTATAAAGCTTCAGATAGCAATGCGCACAAAGGTGGAATTTTTTAATGGAAATTAAAGTTAATTTTCTCGACAACCTCAGACTTGAAGCCAAGTTTGATGATTTCTCTGTCATTGCTGACCAACCTATTCGCTATAAGGGTGATGGCACTGCACCAAGTCCATTCGATTATTTCTTAGCGTCTTCTGCATTGTGTGCGGCTTACTTTATTAAAGTGTATTGTAATTCACGCGATATCCCGACTGATGGTATTCGTGTTGCGCAAAACAATATCGTTGACCCAGAAGACCGCTATAACCAAATTTTCCAAATTCAGGTTGAATTACCTGAAAGCTTATCTGAAAAAGACCGCACGGGTATTTTACGTTCTGTTGAACGTTGTACGGTAAAACGTGTTATTCAAACTGGGCCAGAGTTTAAAATCGATACTGTGGAAAGTATCGAAGCTGACGCACAAGCAATGCTGATGGCAAAACTAGGTGATGGCAGCAACACGTTTATTTTAGGTAAAGATTTACCGCTTGAAGAAACCATCGCAAATATGACGGCCATCCTTGAAGAATTAGGGATGAAAATCGAGATCTCTTCTTGGCGTAATATTGTGCCTAATGTATGGTCTCTACATATTCGTGATGCAGCCTCGCCTATGTGTTTTACTAATGGTAAAGGTGCAACTAAAGAAAGCGCGTTATGCTCAGCTTTGGGTGAATTTATTGAGCGCTTAAACTGTAACTTCTTCTATAACGATCAGTTCTTAGGGGAAGACATTGCTAATAGCGAGTTTGTTCATTATCCAAATGAAAAGTGGTTTGCTCTGACTGACGATGACTCTCTACCAGAGGGCATTTTAGATGACTATACCCGTGAAATTTATAATCCAGATGGTGAGCTATGTGGCTCACACCTAATTGATACCAACTCTGGCAATAAAGAACGTGGTATCTGTTCTATTCCTTATGTACGCCACTCTGACGGTGAAACTGTTTACTTCCCATCAAACCTAATCGAAAACTTATTCTTAAGTAATGGTATGAGCGCAGGTAACAACTTTGCCGAAGCAAAAGTACAATGTTTATCTGAAATTTTTGAACGTGCTGTTAAGCGCCAGATCATTGAGCAAGAAATTGTTTTACCAGACGTACCTCAAGAGGTTTTAAACAAATACCCAGGGATTGTTGCAGGTATTAATGGCCTTGAAGAACAAGGCTTTCCAGTTGTAGTAAAAGATGCCTCACTAGGCGGTCAGTTCCCTGTCATGTGCGTAACACTCATGAACCCTAAAACTGGCGGTGTATTTGCTTCTTTTGGTGCACACCCAAGCTTTGAAGTTGCGTTAGAGCGCAGCTTAACTGAGCTATTACAAGGCAGAAGCTTCGAAGGTTTAAACGATGTGCCTAAGCCAACATTTAATAGCATGGCTGTGTCTGAGCCAGAAAACTTTGTAGAACACTTCATTGACTCAACTGGCGTGATTTCATGGCGTTTCTTCAGTGCTAAACACGATTATGAGTTTGTTGAGTGGGATTTCTCTGGCAGCAATGAAGAAGAAACAGCGAGCTTATTCGGTATTTTAGAAAGCTTAGGTAAAGAAGCTTACATTGCTGAGTTCTCAGATCTTGGTACTGCATGTCGTATTTTGGTGCCTGATTACTCAGAAGTGTATCCAGTAGAAGACTTAATCTGGGACAATACCAATAAAGCACTTAATTTCCGCGAAGATATCTTAAATCTGCACCGTTTATCAGAAGATCAACTTGCTGATTTAGTTGAGCGCTTAGAACAAAGTGAACTTGATAACTACATTGATATCATCACCTTAATCGGCATTGAGTTTGATGAAAACACAGTGTGGGGTCAGTTAACGATTCTTGAGCTTAAACTACTTATTTACTTAGCACTTGGTGATTTAGAGGCAGCAATGGAGCTTGTTGAAGCTTTCTTACAATATAACGACAATACTATTGTAGAACGTGGTCTATTCTACCAAGCAATGCACGCAACGTTAGAAGTTGCTCTTAGTGATGACCTTGAAATTGAAGATTACATCCATAGCTTTACCCGTATGTTTGGCCAAGAAACAATGGATGCCGTGGTTGGCTCAATCAACGGCGATGTGATGTTTTATGGTCTAACAGAGACCAGCATGAAGCTTGAGGGATTAGATAGACACCTTCGTTTAATCGAAAGCTATAAAAAACTACATACTGCTCGCGCTAAAAAAGCCGGGTTATAAAATCCATACCCCCCTCAAATTCACACTTTGAGGGGGGAAGAATACTATCTACATTTAATTTTTTTTGAGTACATCATTTTCTTTAGATACATTAAATCTCTCGCAGCCCCCCGAAATTCTTTTAATAATGACATACTATATTTAATTTCAAATGTAGACTCCGGGATAAAGGCATAGTTTATGCTGGATAGATTTTTACTTTCTATTGCCCTTCTCAATTCTTCATTATTTACTTTTTCGTCACCAAATAACGACCTGATGATAACATTTTCTTTTGGTACAGAATCACGTACTTTTTGTAGGTTAAATCTTTTTTTATGACTTTTTATTTTTTCATTCAGTTTTATTGAGCTAGTATTTTTATCTTGGAATGAAATTTTCAATACTCTTCGGTAATTATTATTTTTATTCGGGCTAGCTCTGTGAAATGCAGTTCTATTAAATAAAAAAGAATGTCCTCTTTTACCTGTTATACTGTAAAATTTTGAGCTCTTAAACAATCTAGGAAGATAACCTAACTTTTTTGTGCAAACTTCAAATGCACCATCATTGGCACCTACATCAGTTAGATATACAAAAAGGCTTATATGCTGAATACCTCCCTTTTCAAAATCATGAATACAGTCTATGTCTCTATGCCAACCGTCTAAAAAGTTGTCCCCTGCTATATGAGATTTTTGAGACTTACCATCAATTTCATATGAATGACAATGATAAAGAATTGGATTGGGCATTAGCTTATAAATTAATGATATTAAGCTTGGGTTAAAAACATCGTAAAGAACCCCTAAATTAAGCATATCTAAAGCATCTACATAGCGTCTAGATTGATTCTGCTGTAAGAATAATTGATCAAATTTAGTATTCAAATACTCTATGGTTTTATCTGAATAGATTGGTTCAATTGCGACAAAAGAATTTTTAGTAAGCTTTTCAGCTAATGTTGATTTAACTGTAAACTTACTAAGCATATCTATACATTCCAAAAATCAAACAGACAAGAAATATAGAACCATAAATAGTAATAAATTCACTCAACGAATATATGCCTATTAATGATGTTATTAATGTTAATACTAAGGCTATTACACCAAAGCTCTCTTTGATACGTTTTTTCATAATCCCTTCACTTATCGAATTGTTCCTTTTTTGTACTTAAAAAGATTGAAACTGACAGTTTTACTTGAAGCTTTTTATAAAACTGCTCAGCATAAGTTATAGGTACAAAATACCTTAAATTATTATAAAAACAAAATTTATTCCATGTTCTTAATACAAAGAGCTATAAACTTTAACAAATAACGAACAATGCACGCTGTTATAGCAAAAACACGAGGTTATAAAATGCAAGACGATAGCAATTGCTTATGGCTTAATTCTGATTCAGGAAAAACTATTTGCTAAGATTTGGTTCAAATCGATAGTGACCTGTAATTTTATAGTTAAATAACATATCTTCCATTTTCGGCCCCCAGCCAATGTTATGAACAATGAGAGGTCTTAATTTATCTTCAGATAGCTCATCTGTTACAATGCCGATATGAGGCCTATTATTAGGTAAAACCCAAGTCACAATATCACCAGCTTGGTAATCAGCAGCTGTTTTGCTAATAACTTTTCTTGTGCCAAATTTTTCAAAAAACACTTGCAGGTTAGGTACCCTTCGGTGGTCAATGTTGGTATCTGGTTTGGTCAAGCCCCAAATTCGCTTTGAAGGATATAAGGTAAAGTTGTCGCGCATATCTTCATGTACAAGCGTCTGTAAATCAATTCCTAAAGCTCTATAGCTGCGAATTATCACATCGGTACACACACCTATATTTTTTGGTACATCGCCATTGGGGTAGTCAATTTTTCGATAACTGCCGTTATAAACTACAACGTGTTCAGTACGCTCTTTCGCAGCTTTGACTAATTTTGATTGAAAGCTTTGTGCTTGCGTATCAAACGCAATCAATGAAGATAAAATTAAGGCTGTTTTTATCATTTACAAACTCCATTTGGAAAAATAATACAGTACTTCATAGGCTACAAAATGCTACACGATTTCAACATTACAGTTTCCAGCTTTCCCCTCAAGTAAAAAATTCTAACGCACTGTTTTAAAATATATAAATGAATAACTCAAGCTAAATACATACAACGATGTTATTTCAGGCTGCTACCTTGATATTGTTTTTATAGCTAGTCATTGATAAATTAATAATTAATTAAAACATGACAAGCTTATAAATGGACTTTATACGTTTTTTTATCACCTTATGTGCTTTATTTATTGCTTCATTCAGCCATTCAATTTCAGCTAAATTGCTGATAGGTGTATCAAGTGAAAATGGCGAATCTTTAAAGTACTACCGTAAACAATTTCATGGTGAATTAAAGTCAGCATATAGCTGTGTTATTAATCATCTCGAATCCGACTTTGACGTTATTACAGTACCGCAAGCTCGTTTAATTAAGATGTTAAAAAATAATGAAGTAGATATCGCTATGCCATTATTGCTCCTTCCTCAAAGAGATCTATTTGCGGCTCGTTCAACAACAATTTATCAAGTTGGTTACCAGCTCATAATCCAGGCAAATGAAACAGATTTAAGTATTAAAAATTTACGCAAGCAAGCATTATTACAAGGCATAGCATATAAGCGCGGTACTGGTGCGCACACCTTAATACTTAAATACTTAGACATTGATGAAAATGAAATACTAAGCCATGAGCAACAAGTTAATACATGGCAACAAGCTGTTGAGTTTGTAGCTAAAAACAGAGCCGGTATTACAGCCCTACCGACTGTAATTGCAAAAGATATCGAGCCTCACCACTTTGATGGCGTTACACGCATAAAAATGCCAGACCACCAATTAGGCCTTTATATGTCAACACGTTTTGCCAAAAGCGCTGAAGCAACTGTAATCAATGATGCATCTAAAACCTGTAAAGAACTTAGATAAACGATTAATTAGTTATTTTTCTCAGTATTAAGTTCGGCTAAACGGCTTTCAACTTGCATCCGCTCTTGCTCTGTTAGTTCGCCATAGAACTTAGGATATGGCCAGCCATAACCCCAGCGAAAGCTGGTTGGTAAAAAAGGTGTACCACCCACTCTGACACCAGCAAGCATCAATACCGCAATCTCTTTCTCACCTACTTTTGCAACACACTCTTTTAAATCGACATCAGCTTGCTCACGTTGCTTGAAAGTACCGCCTTGCCAATATGCGAGATCATGGGCTGTACAGCAAGACAACCACAAGTTTTTATGTTCTATAGTTCCATCAGGGAAAGAGCTGCAACCATCACTGCTGAAGGGTTTTAATTTTGCATTAGCAACACTTAAGAAAGGGTAAGTAAGTAGCATTAGAAAAACAAAGCGAAGCATGTGTTTCATTGTTTTTGAGCTCATAGTTAATTTTCAATATTATAAACAGAGCCTTCACAACGCATTGATTTATAGCACTGATATGTATTTGACGTAGTATAACATTGAGAAAAAACTATACCATTACCACCCATTTTATGTGCTTTAACTTTTAAAGAATCTTGTAAAGTACCTTTTATATTGGAAGGATTGTAATAATAAGCATCTTCAGGGATAAGAGAGTCATTTTTTTCGTGACAAAAGTTCGATTCTACATTACCTAAATAGGTTGATCTAAAGTTGAAAATTTCTCGATCGTTATAAACCTGGACTTGTTCACCTCTTCCTCTGTTTTCGGCGTCAGCAATAATATAATTACCGAAGTTAGAATTAATAGAGCAAGAACATTGTAAAATCAGTAATAATATAAGTGAAATTCTTTTTAGCATATTAATTAAATTCCCTTTACTTTTAATTTAAACAAAGCTACTTAACCTGAGCAAAACCTCTATTTTTAAAAAATAGTGCAATTTTTGCTTTTACTTAAATAGGTGTTTTTCTCAGACAATTATATTTGCATAATGCTAAAATATCACACTATTTGAAAATTAATGTAAAAAAGTGCAAAACAAAAAAAACCGCCAAGTGTTAATCGGCGGTTTCATCATATGAAGCTGAATTATTTCAATGCGTCTTCAACAACTGGGTAATGGTCCCACACATGTTTATCGCTCACTGAGCGAAGTAACTTGATATATTCAGCGTGAGTCCAAGCAAGTGGTGTCGCTGAGTTTGTCCCCTCACCTAACTGATAGCCTGCTTTATTATTACCAACGCCATCCCAAACTTGCTCAGGTAACATCATGCCTTCATTAGCAAATGCTTCCATGCCTTTTACATAGGTGTCTTTAATCGCTTGTTGCTTCATCGCATCAAGGCTATTGGTTGCGTTTGCCGCAGCGATTTCATAGTGACCACGCTCACCGGTGAAAAACGGCCAAACACGACCACGTTGACCTGGAGTGTTATTGCCACCTTCAGCATAGTTGTTACCTGTCACTTCATCTTCACCGTAACCATCGTTACCATAACGACGGTAGCCTGGGAATGAACCCGAACCATCAGCAAAGTTAAAGGTGTAGCGCACTTGCAGGTTATCAACTAAGGTTTCGTCATCATACTCTGGTAAAGTTTTTACAATGCTTGGAGCAAGTGCATCACGCACACCATAGCGAACAAGCTCTAAGAAACCGCCATCAAGGATTTGCTTTTTATCAAAGCCTTTACGACCGTTATTAGCATTAAGTGTGGTTGATGAGTTTGGATCTTTGTCTTGACCGATTCGGATGA
Organism: Pseudoalteromonas nanhaiensis; assembly: GCF_051235485.1. Taxonomy (NCBI): domain Bacteria; kingdom Pseudomonadati; phylum Pseudomonadota; class Gammaproteobacteria; order Alteromonadales; family Pseudoalteromonadaceae; genus Pseudoalteromonas; species Pseudoalteromonas nanhaiensis. The sequence continues at coordinate 256,924 of NZ_JBPNYQ010000003.1, forward strand.
AATATTCACCATCACTGTTTTCAGACTTAAGGTTACCTTGAGTCGTAAACATCGTGCTTTCAATTTCACTGTTGTAGGTTTTAGCCGTTGCTAGATAACGCTCTGCATTTTTAGTGTCACCTGCTTTTTTAGCAATATCAGCAGCCGTTACTAGGCCTGCAACTACCGCAGCTGTTGTTGAAGGAGAAAAACCATTTTGCTCTTCCCAGCGCTCTTGTTGCGTTGCTGGTGGTGTAATTTGTGTGTCGTTCCAAAGAATTTTCGCAACGCCACCATCAACTAAGAAATCAGCCGCTGGTTTTAACATTTTGCCATACCAATCTGTCAGCTCTTGATCGCTAAGTACGCCAGCTTGGTGTAGTTTCCACGCTAACATAATCGGCATTGCTGTTTGATCAAGCTGAACAGCTACCCATTCAAGCTCACCATCAACGTGCGTTTTTTGTAAGAACCAACCCGTGTCACCACCATTGCCTGGCGTGCTGTCCGTCACTTGTACTTTTTCTAGATATTCAAACGCCGTTTTAGCTGTACGTGTATCACCCATAGCCATAAATGCCATAGCAACTTGATAGAAATCACGCACCCAAACGGCTTTATAACCAGTAGAACCAGTTTTAGCCGAAACCGTTTCACCCCAAGGGTTAGAAAGTGACGCAATTAAAGCACCTGCATGAGTTTTATCTTCTTGCGCTTTTAATACCATGGCGCTGGTATATAGCAATTTACCATTATCAGCAGTGCTGTTAGTTAATGTGCTCAAAGGTTCAAGGCTTGCTAAGTAATCTTGCCAACCAATTGCCGCACCTTCGCCGTTATAAGCAGCAAGCACTTTTTGGTAACCTTGGTTTAAACTTGTTTGGCCTTCTTTTAAGCTTGCAGCTTCAGAATTACCAAAGCTTAAAGCTAAATCAAAGGTGGTGTTTTTAGATACTTCGCCAAGCTCTGCAAGTAAGCTTACATTACCCGACTTATCACCGGTATTTTGGTAAGTCGTTGAGAGTGATTGCGATGCTTTTAACTCTTTTAAGCCATCACTCACACCTGTAAAGCCAACACTTGCCTTTTTAAATGGTTGAGCGGCTTGTAAAGATAAAAAGTTATCATCTTGCCAAGCAACTAGACCTTTGTCGGTCACTTTTGCGAAATCGTCTAAACCGTTGTTATCAATGTAAGGATTTACATTAACGTAGGCTTTCACACCTTCAAGGTCAGTATTAAACACGCTACGAACAAACAATGTTTGCCCGTTAGGATCTGTAAAAATGTGTTTTTCTAGGGTGAACCGGCCTTGTTTATCTTTACTTACCACTTTGTACGCAAGCGATAATGGGCGACCCGCGTCGTCTTTATATAAATAATCAATGCTAACATCCAGATCATCGTTTTCTGTTACGGTAAAGTCTTTACCAACTACAACAAACTGCATATCTTTGATTTGTGCTTGGTGAATTAAACCAAACATGGTTTCTGTGATCATGCCTTTAGCGATTGAAAACCAAACTTTTGATACTTTCCCTGTAGCAGCTGCATCGCTATAGTGGCCGTCTTGGTATTGCTCGTAAGATGTACCAATACCTGTTTTACCTGAGTATGCCCAAAAAGGTTCAACACCCGGAGCTCCTGGCGCAGACACCTGCTCAACTGATGTATTAACTGATTGCTCTGAACTACAAGCTGTTAAACCTAACGCTAAAAAACTTGCGGTAATAAGATTAAATTTTTTCATGGTGTGTCCTTATTATTGTTGCTTAACGCGCAGTACAGCGACCGCTGCTAGTACAAATGACACTGCACCTAGCACTAACGCATAAATCGGTTGATTATCAAAAAAGTGACGTAAAATTAGGCCTAATACGCTTGCCGCTAAAAGCTGCGGAATAACAATAAAGAAGTTAAAGATACCCATATACACACCCATTTTCTTACTTGGTACTGAGGTACTTAACATTGCGTATGGTAAAGATAGAATTGACGCCCAAGCAAACCCTACCCCAATCATTGGCCAGATTAGTAAACTTGGATCTTTGATAATAATAAAGCTGACCAAGCCCAATGCACCTAACACTAGGTTGATAGCGTGAGCCATTTTTAGCCCTACTTTTTTAACGATAATTGGAATACACAGTGCTGCAATAGCTGCAAAACCGTTATAAGCGGCAAATAATACACCAACCCAGTCAGCACCGTTGTTGTAAGCAAGAGAGCTTGTATCACTGCTGCCGTAGTGGAAGCTAGTTACTGCCGAGGTGGTATAAATCCACATTGCAAACAATGAGAACCAGCTAAAAAATTGTACCCAAGCCAATTGTTTCATCGTTTCTGGCATAGTGAATACATCATTCACAACTTGATAAAAGCCACCACTGGTTGCGTTTTTAGCTTTTAAAGCACCGGCAATAAATTGAATAACACCAAAGCTAATCAAACCACCTGCAAGCAAATACAGCTCTTTCTCAAGAGAAAGACCGGTAACGATACCAAGTACAACAAGGCCAAGCACCGTAAAGATTGCAGCGCCTTTGTTAAAGTTGACATCACTTTGAACATCAGCCGAGTCATCACTTTGCTCTTGTTCATGAAAGCTTTCAAGCTCTTCTGGTGAATATTCTTTAGTTGTAAAGACGGTCCAAAACACAGCAATAATTAAAACAACGGCACCAAAATAAAACGAGAATTTTACAGAATCCGGGATTTGCCCAGCAGGTGCAGTATTGGCAATATCGAACCAGTTAGTCATCATCCAAGGTAAAGCAGACGCGACAACCGCACCGATACCAATGAAGAAGCTTTGCATTGCATAACCAGTTGCACGTTGCTTTTTCGGCAGATTATCACTGACAAGTGCACGGAAAGGTTCCATAGTCACGTTAATTGACGCATCCATGATCCATAACATACCCGCCGCAATCCACAGGCTTGGTGAGTTAGGCATAATGAATAACGATAACGTCGTTAAAATAGCCCCATAGAAAAAGAACGGACGACGGCGACCTAACTTATTCCATGTTTTATCGCTCCAGTAACCAATGATAGGTTGTACGATAAGACCTGTAAGCGGCGCTGCAACCCAAAGGATTGGAATGTCATCAACATTGGCACCTAAAGTTTGAAATATACGACTCACATTACCGTTTTGTAATGCAAAGCCAAATTGGATGCCAAGGAATCCAAAACACATATTCCATATTTGCCAGAAGCTTAGCGTTGGTTTGTTATTATTCATAGTCAGCCTTTAAGGTAAATACTGCACTGCTTAAGCCGTTCAGTTGTAATTGAATTGGCGCCTTCGTTGCTGCCTCAGAAATCACAATGTCGGCATGATTTTCTAGATTGTCAGTTAACGTTAAACCACTGTGGTTAAGTTTAGGTAATAACGCTTGGTTAAGAGTAAGCTCAACATTCTGTGGATTTTCTGAAAAGTTACTTACTACAAGCACCAGCTGTTGACCTAGCTTACGCGTAAAGGCTATTACTTGCTCTGAGCCAGTCAATTCAACCGCTTGCATGTCACCGCCAACAATTGCAGGAAGTGTGTTTAATGACATTAACTTGGTGTAGTAAGCGCGAAGATCAGCTTGCTGCTTTGAAAGCGCACCGCCATCGAATTTACCATTATTCATCCACGCTTGATGTGCAGGTACACCCATGTAGTCGAAGATACTTGTACGCGTTGGGTCACCAAAACCACCGTCCTCAGAGCCATCTTCACCGACAGCTTGACCAAAATAAAGTAAGGTTGGCGAACGCGACATTAATGTAGAAACCACCATAGCTGGCTTACCTTTTTCACTGCTACCAGCGAAATCCGGGCTAGCAATGCGTTGCTCATCATGGTTTTCTAAAAAGTGCAGCATGTGCTCTTCAATATCAGCCACTTGGCTTTGGATTTCAAAAATAGTTTCTGCTGGTTGTTTACCTTGCATCACAGCTTTAACTGTGTCGTAAAAGCCGACTTTGTCGTACAGATAATCCATCTTACCCTGCTGAATATAAGGGCGATAAAGCGTTGGGTTATAAACCTCAGCCAGAATAAAGGCATCACTTTTTTGCATTTTGATTGATGAGTTTAAAAAGCTCCAAAGCTCAACAGGCACCATTTCAGCCATATCATAACGGAAACCATCAACACCTTTATCTAACCAATATAGTGCGATATCACGGAATTTATACCAGCTATTTGGTAGGTCTTTATCCTGCCAAAATGCGTAGTGCGCACGGTAATCTTTTTCAGCGTAATCAGCTGGTAGCGTTGGGAAATCGTAGCTGCCGTCTGGTTTCACACCGTAATTGATTTTAACTGTTTCGTACCAATCATTGATGTCGGGTTTAGCAGCGCGTGCCCCATTTCCCGTCCATTTTGCAGGTGTTTCATCAAACTGATTATCTGCAAGTGGATGCGGGTTACCACCTAATACTTGGTAGCTATCGCTTGTTGGCACTTGAAATGACTGCCCTGTTACATAATAAAAATTATTATCGCGAGCATAGGTTTTCGTCGTGTCATCATCAGCGCCGAAATCTTTAACACCTTCAGGCTTGGCAACCGACTCGTAGTTACGCGCGACATGATTTGGCACAATATCAATAACAACTTTCATACCGTGCTCATGAGTACGATTGATAAGCTCAACAAACTCTTCTAGGCGGCGCTCAGGGTTAATTGCTAAATCAGGATTAACATCGTAATAATCTTTCACCGCATAAGGCGAGCCTGCACGCCCTTTTACAACATCAGGGTCATCTTGAGACAAACCGTATTCAGTATAATCAGTTACTAATGCATGACGCGGCACACCGGTATACCAAACATGTGTCGTGCCTAGCTCTTTGATACCTTGTAATGCTGCATCATTAAAATCAGCGAATTTGCCTACCCCATTTTCTTCTAATGTGCCCCACGGTTTATTCGTGGTGTTTGTATTACCAAATAATCGAGTGAATACTTGATAAACCACAGGCTTAGAGATAGCTGCTTGGCTAGCTTCTGATTGTTGCTTTTGCGTGTTCTGCTGTACTGGCGCATCGTTACCACAGGCAGTTAAACCTAAAACCGAAGCCACTACTAGCGCAGTTAGTTTGTATGTTGTCATCATTACTTCATTTTTCTGTAAATATCAGTTCATACTAATGTTAAGGGCTGCATACGGACAGTAAATGCATACGTATTCAGCTTATTAGTTGCAATTATTCAAGCTCGATTAAGCGTGCTTGCATAGCTTTTAAGCGGATTAGCGCTGCAAGATCAACAGGTTTTTCGCTGATTAAATCACGTCCTTTATTGTTGCCTTTCAGCACTTCTTGCATGTAGCTTAAGTCCCAATCAATGGCTTGTTGGTTTTTGTTAAGAATAACTAATACAGTTTGCTCATTGTGTTCTCTCACATAGCTATACACGCCTTGCTTCGGTGAAAAATGCATTAAACGGCCTTCGCTTAGCGCTGGTTTTTCTTGGCGCAGTCGAAGCAGCTTTTTAATGCTAGTTAACATCTCTTGCTGATCAGCTGAAAGTCCTTCGCCTGTGAAGGCATTCGCTTTTTGACCATGAAACCCACCCGGGAAGTCAATGCGAATATCACCGTGGTCATTACTTGGCGTGTTATCAAGTAACAGTTCTGTGCCGTAATAAATTTGTGGAATACCGCGAGTCGTTAACAGTAGCGTCATGGCTAATTTTGTTTTTGCTAGGTCTTGACCAAGCTCAGTGTAAACACGGCTCATGTCATGATTATCAGCAAAAACTAAAATGTTATCTGTATCAGCATATAAAAAGTCATTCGCTAGCGATTGATACACTTTTACCCAACCTGTATTCCAGCTTTCTTCTTCGTTGAGTGCTTGGATCAGCGCTTCTTGTAATGAAAAGTCCATCACACTCGGTAAGTCAGAGGTATAACCATCTTGATTTACTTTGCCGCGCTGCCAATAAGAAGCAATTGCTGGGTTGGTTGTCCACTCTTCACCAACAATATTAAAGTTCGGATACTCGGTCATAATGGCTTTAGTCCAATCGGCTAAAAATGCTTTATCTGAGTATGAATAGGTATCAACACGAATGCCGCTTAAGTTGGCGTATTCAATCCACCAAATGGCATTTTGAATCAAATAAGTAGACAGTAACGGCTGACGCTGATTTAAATCAGGCATAGACTCAACAAACCAACCATCATTAAATTGACGTTTATCGTATTGGCTCGCATGTGGGTCTTGAATTGTTTGTCTGGCGTGACTTGTGGCATTTTTGCCGTTTTCAAACTTGCCATCAAAGTTAACCCAATCTGCTGTTGGCATATCAGCCATCCACTGATGCGATGAACCAAAGTGGTTAAGTACCATGTCCATCACTAAGCCGATGCCATGCTCTTTCGCCTCTGCTGATAAGGTTTTGTAAAGTGCATTACTACCCATACGCGGATCAACTTTGTAAAAGTCAGTAATGGCATAACCATGATAAGAGTAACTTGGCATGTCATTTTCAAGCACCGGTGTTAACCAAAGTTGCGTCACACCTAAGTCCTCAAGATAATCTAGGCTATTAATAACACCTTGAATATCACCGCCATGTCGGCCACCTTTAAAGCTTGGGTTTGCAGCCTCCTTCATACCAGCAACGGTGTCATTGCTTGGATCACCATTTACAAAGCGATCAGGATTGATTAAATAAAGCGTATCTTTATTTGTAAAGCCATGACGATTGGCACTTTGTTTATCACGGGCATTTAACGGGTAAGTAAATTCTGTGCCATCTTCAGCTTTAAAGGTTAGTGTTCCCGCCTTTGCATTATCGCTAATGGTTAAATCTAAAAACGCGTAGTTAGGGTTATTCGTTGTTGTCACCCCTTTAAACTCAACACCTTTATAAGGCATCATTTGCCACGTTTTGCTAGCAATATTGTTATCGTAAAGCATGACTTGTAACGAGTCATTTTGCATTCCTACCCACCAGTTTTCTGGTGACACAGTAATTGCAAAGCTGGCTGTCGAGTTGAAAAGCGTAAATGCGGTCGTTAACGCTAAAAATATTCGTGTTGTTTTCATAGTTAATTTTGTACTTTTTCTAAGAATTGACTGTGGCTCGGCAGTTGCTCTACAGTGCTATTAATCAAGGTTTTTAAATTACTAAATAGCTCATTTAACTGCTCATCTGATAACGCATCAGTTAATGGATGGTGATCCTCTGCTATAAGCCCTTGCCCTATCATCACTTGTTGCCATGCAACTTCGGCAAATAGCTCATCGTCTTCTCTTACGAGCTTGCCACTGGTTTTAAATAGCTCAATTTTCTTTTTAAGACTACTTGGAATATCCATGCCTTTACAAAAACACCAAAACGCACTGTCATCACGCTCAGTAATATTGTAGTGAAGAATAATAAAGTCACGAATTCGCTCAAATTCTGTTTTACTTTGTTGATTAAATTCATCCACAAGGCTTTGTTTAATACCTTGATGAGGAAAAAACTTAATTAAACGAATGGCTGCACTTTGAATTAAATGAATACTGGTCGATTCTAATGGCTCTAAAAATCCGCTCGATAAGCCAACCGATACCACATTTTTATGCCACTGCTTTAAACGGCGGCCTGTTTTAAATTTAATAACGCGGGGCTCTGTCAGTGGTTTAGCAGGTAAGTTATCCAAGAGCTGTTGTTTTGCCGCTTCGTCTGATAAGAAACGAGAAGAATAGACAAGACCGTTGCCTACACGATGCTGTAATGGAATTTGCCACTGCCAACCCGAGTCTCTTGCAATTGAACGTGTATATGGAATTGCATCGTTAGCTGATTCACTTTGCACTGCAACAGCACTATCACAAGGTAACCAATGTGACCAATCCTCAAAACCTGCATTAAGTGTTTGCTCTATTAATAATGCACGTAAACCTGTGCAATCAATAAATAAGTCGCCGTCAATTTGCTCGCCATTTTTAAGCAATAAAGAGGTTATATGCCCGCTTTGGTGACATTGATTAACCGATTCAATTTTGCCTTCAATCCGTTTTACGCCCCGTGATTGTGCTAATTCTTTTAAGAACTCGCCGTATCGTGTGGCATCAAAATGATAGGCATAATGTAAGCCCGCTAACTGAGTATTTGGAATTTGTTTAAGGTGGGCAAATTTATGTGCTTTTGCAGCTTGGTAGTTAAGTGAAAAATCCCAAAAATCAGGTGCATTATTAGCTTGATTTGCTTTTAACCAAAAGTGGTAAAACTCACAAAACGGGAAGTCTTTACCTATCTCACCAAAGGCGTGCATATAGCTGTGACCTTGGCTGCGCCAATTTTCAAACTCAATACCCAGTTTAATCGTTGCGCCAGTGGCCTTAATAAATTCTTTTTCGGTTATACCTAGCGCACCATTTAGATGCAAAATAGGTGGAATACTGGCTTCACCGACACCGACAGTGCCAATTTCTGCTGACTCTATCAGGGTTATATCAAGCACTTTACCCAGCACTTTATTGAGTAATGCTGCAGTTATCCACCCTGCGGTACCACCGCCAGCAATCACTACTTTGGTTATTTTTTTTGATTCCATAGTACACCTAACGCCAATTTCAATTCATTGAGTGTAGCTCACTGATATAAAAAAGCCCTTGTAAAACAAATCACAAGGGCAATTTTATATCTCTGTTTAGCTCATTACAGCTTGTAGCTGAAGCCTAACAGGAATGTACGACCGTAGTCTTGATAATCACGTACTTGAAGTGAGTTTTCACCTTGTAGTGATGTGAACGGCTCTTCTGTGATGTTCTGAACTTGGAAAGTTACAGATAAACCGTCAAGACTCTCTACACCGCCTTCACTAAAGTCATAACCAATTTGTGCATCCCAAATTGTTTCGCCTTTAATATCAACTTGTGTAGTAGCAAAACCTAAACCGTATACGTCACCTTTAAAGTCACTACGTTTACGCATGCTTGTACGTGCTTGGAAACCGTTACGCTCAAAGTAAACTGTTAAGCTATCGATTTGGTCAGATAAACCAGGTAGCTCATATTCGTTACCATTTTGGTCAGTTAAGTCTTGCTCAACACCTGTATGGCTTGCGATTAAACCAAAACCGTCTAGAGATTCACTGAACATAGTGAACGGTAGTGTTAATGAAAGCTCATAACCCCATAGGTCACCAGAACCACCATTTACTTTACCAGAACCAGTACCTGTTGAAGTTGCAGGGATTTCACCGGTTGACGGGTCAGCTACACCGCTCATGTCGATTTCATAAGTACCATCGAAAATCCACTGAGTGATATCTTTATAGAATACAGCAGCTGCAAAGTAACCTTCTTCATGGAAGTAGTTTTCGTAGCTTACATCAAAACCTGTAGCTTCTTTTGGTTCAAGTTCAGGGTTACCACCTGATACACTCCAGTAGTTACCATTTTCATCAGGTTGTTGATTGTAAGAAGCATTAACTGATGAGTTCATTTCATCTAAGCGAGCACGAGAAATCGTTTTCGCCGCGCCAAAACGTACAGTTTGCTCTTCATCAATTGCAAACGATAAATTGATGCTTGGTAAGAAGTGGCTGTAATCGTGGCTTACATCAGTTGGTGATACAACAACTAAACCATTCACTGTGTTAGCGGCAAAGCCTTGTGAAGACTGTTCAGTTTTCACATAACGAACACCAACGTTACCTGTTACAGGGATTGAACCAATTTCAGCATTAATGTCAGCTTGAGCAAAAAACGCTGTTACTTCTTCTTGTACAGTCCAAGATTGTGTCTTGTGTTTTGAATCAGTTAAGCTTTCTTGAAGAAGGTTATAATAACCGTCGTTTACTAAACCGTTGGTATCGTATGCAACCATGTTGCCCATACCAATGAAGTCAAGGCTCGCTGTACCTAAACGGTATTGCTCAGGGATTGATAACATACCTGGATTTGATAAAGAGAAATCTTTTAATGTCATGAAGTAACCTTCAGACACTTTGCTCTTTTCACGGTCACGGTAAGACATACCAAATGACACACGGCTGATGTAAGCGTTATCAAGTACTTTGCTTGCAGCAAGTTTTAATGTGCTTAATTCATCATTGATTTCTGGCGCGTTGATAAAGCCATCTTGCGCTGTATTTTGGTATTCAGTACCTGTTAAACCATACTTATCGTTAAGTGCAGCACTTGCACCCCAAGATAATGGGCCACCAAGTTGGATTAAGTCGTAGTCGCTGTAATCAAGGTTGTGGCTGAATTGCGCGCCAGTGTTACCACCGTCAAACTCGTAACCAATCGTATCAGCAACACCATTTGCGTCACCACGACCTGTTCCTGAGTAGCTTTCGATACTCCAGATTTGACGTTCAACTTCAGAGCGGCTTACGTCAAATTCTACTGACCAGTCATCACTGATGTCGTATTTTGCATTAAAACCAAACTGAGTTAGCTCAGCGTTACGCTCTTCGTAGTCGTTACGAACAACAACACGTTGACCTTCAGTTACTGCACTTGTGATAAAACCAGAGTCAGCATCAATTACAGCTGAGCTTGGGTCGATTGAACCTTGGCCCCAAGCAAATGGCACTTCAATACCACGTAAGATTTTTTCATCCGAAAAATCAACGTATAAGGCATCGAATGTCATGTTAAGACGATCTGTCGGCGCAGCTTCAATAACAAGCATCGCTGTGTCACGCTCAAGAGTCGATGAACGTACGAATGGTTTAGCACCACCTAAAATTGAATACGTGTTACCATCTCCACCGGTAAACTCAGGGTAGCCCCATGAATTCCAACGTTTTTCTTGGTTAGGTGAGCTCATTGTATTGTAAGCAAATGCAACACCAATTGTGTCATCTGCAAACTGATCAATGTATGAAACAGTACCGCGGAAACCTTTATCGTCACCGTCTGGGTTTAATTTATCAAAACCAGTTTGCTCATATTGGCCATTGAACATGATAACTTGCTCACCTTTGCTTAAAGGTTTAACAGTTTGCATGTCGATTACGCCAGCAATACCTTCTGCATCAAGACTAGCGCTTGGTGTTTTATATACCGTTACGCCACTCATAATTTCTGATGGGTAAAGGTCAAATTCTACGCCACGGTTGTCACCGATTGATACTTGCTCACGGCCATTAAAAGTAGTAGCACTTTCGTTTTCACTGAAACCACGAACACTTACGCGGCTAGCTCGACCATCTAGACGTTGAGCAGTTAAACCAGGAAGGCGTGCAATTGATTCTGCAATTGATGAATCTGGTAGCTTACCGATATCTTCTGCTGAGATTGACTCAACAACTTCAGGAGTGAAGCGTTTAGTATTAATAGATTCTACAACACTGCCACGAAAACCTTTTACTTCGATAACTTCAACGTTATCGTTTTTTGCTTTTTGGTCTTCTTCTGCAGCATACGCTACAAAGCTATTTAAACCTGCGGCTGTTAAAGCCAGAGTTAATATACTTGGTTTGAACATAGACATGATGCTTTTCCCATTACCCAAATTGTAATGCCAACGCGATGCAGATATTTATTATCTAATAGCTGAAGTCGTTGACTGATTTTGTTGTCGGAATGAATATTAACGCCGAGATTATTTCCTTAACAAATTTATGCATACGTATTCAGCGTAGTTCAACCACTCAAAAATTAACAATACATTTACACAATTAAGACTTAACCCATTGTAATTGTTAACTTTAGTATGATACCAGCACAATTTAATAAGAATGAAACATTTTCGCCATAATTTTGAACCCTAACTCTCCAGTAGAAACACAAAAGCCTCTTCAACAGGGTGTTAGTAAAAGAAGCAATGTTAATAAACAGAAAAAGTTCGACAAACTGGAAATTGGTCTTACCAAATTTTATTTGCACTACTTTGGCCAGAAGCAACTGTTTTATGCACCAAGCTGGGGTTTATTGTTTTTACAAATAACAAGCAAAGCCAATTGGTAAATTTTTTCATAGATGAAATAGCCAATTGAACTGGTGCAACGACGGATATTTTTTCAGTAATTAAAATATGAATTTAGCGTGCATACGTATGCAGAGTTTTTACACTATCCCAGCCTTCACGTATGCTTTTGACATTCCGGCAACATCTAGTTAGTTGCCCAACAGTTTACAAACACTGAGTGTCACGATGGAGAAAAACATGGCTCAAAAGCAGTGGTATAAAGGTGCGGTTATCTATCAAGTTTATCCGCGCAGTTTCCAAGACACCAATGGCGATGGCATTGGTGATATCAAAGGTATCATTGATCGCATCGATTATATTAAGAGCTTGGGTGTTGATGCTATTTGGATTTCACCTTTCTTTAAATCACCAATGAAAGATTTTGGTTATGACATAAGTGATTATCGTGATATCGACCCTATTTTTGGTAACCTTGCTGATTTTGATGATTTAATTGCACAAGCTCACCAACGTGATATTAAAATTATTATTGATCAGGTATTGAGCCATACCTCAGATCAACATCAGTGGTTCCTCGATAGTCGTGAAGATAAAACCAATGATAAAGCTGACTGGTACGTTTGGGCAGATGCGAAGCCGGATGGCACACAACCAAATAACTGGTTATCTATATTTGGTGGTCCAGCATGGCAATGGGAACCGCGCCGTGGTCAATATTACTTGCATAACTTCTTTGCAGAACAGCCTGATTTAAACTTCCATAATCCTGAAGTTCGCAAAGCCGTATTAGATAATGTGGAGTTTTGGCTTAAGAAAGGTGTTGATGGTTTCCGCTTAGATGCGATCAATTTCTGTTATCACGATGCACAATTACGTGACAATCCTGCTAAGCCGCCTGAAAAGCGTCAGGGTCGTGGCTTTAGCGAAGATAACCCGTATGCGTTCCAGTATCACTACTACAATAATACGCAACCAGAAAACTTAAGCTTTATGCAGGACATTCGTGCCCTATTAAATAAATACCCTGGCACGGTTGCTTTAGGTGAAATCTCATCAGAAGACTCATTAGCTACTATGGCTGAGTACACATCAGGTGGTGATAAACTCCACATGGGTTATAGCTTTGAATTACTTACTAATGATTACAGTGCAGAATATATTCGTAATACCGTGAGTACATTAGAAGAGCGTATGACTGAAGGCTGGCCATGTTGGGCATTTAGTAACCACGATGTTGAACGTGTTGCTAGTCGCTGGAGTAAAGATAACACGATCAATCCGCAGCAATGTAAAATGCTGACCGCCCTGCTTGCTTCACTACGCGGCAGCGTATGTATGTATCAAGGTGAAGAGCTTGGTTTAGGTGAAGCTGAAGTCGCTTTCGAAGACTTACAAGACCCATACGGCATTACTTTCTGGCCAAACTTTAAAGGCCGTGATGGATGCCGTACTCCAATGCCATGGGACGCAAGCGATACTGAACAGGCTGGCTTCTCAACAGCTAAGCCATGGCTACCTGTAGGCAATGCTCACAAAGCTGTTGCTGTTAATGCGCAAGATCAAGACAAAAATTCGATTTTGAATGCCTACCGTGAATTTATGGCATGGCGTAAAGATAAAAATGTTCTGTTAGAAGGCGACATTGAGTTTTTAAACACTCAAGAGCCTGTACTTGCTTTTTATAGAACCTTTGAAGGCGTCAAAATGCTGTGTGCATTCAACCTAGGCGCACAAAGTAGCGAGTTAACAATCTCTGATACAGTGTCTTCACTGCATACGGAGCTATCGCATCACACAGCTGAGTTAAACAATAATACAGTCACTCTGCCCGGGTTCGGTTGCTTTTATGCAACCCTGAATTAATTATCAGTTGTTAAACACCAAGCCCTGCAATGCAGGGCTTTTTTATTACTAATAACACGATTAGTGATTCATGGTTTTACTATTAATGTAGTCAGTTAGTGCAAATAACACTCCCGACACCACAAACGTAACATGAATTAACACCTTCCAAAGTAACTCATCCGTTGAATGGTTGTTTGAGCTGATAAACACCTTTAAAAGCTCTACAGCAGAGATAGCGACAATGGCGCTTATTAATTTCATCTTAAGCCCTGAAAAACCAACCTTTCCCATCCATACAGGTCTGTCTTCGTGATTGTCTATATTCAACTTTGAAACAAAGTTTTCGTAACCACTAAAAATAATGATAAGCAAAAGCCCAGCTAAAAGCGCGGTATCAACCAAAGTTAATATTCCCACCAATAACTCTTGATTAGTTGCCGAAAACGTATTTAAGGCCATGCTGTAAAGATATTTGAAAAACTTTAACAACAATAAGACTACAGCGACTAATAAACCTATAAAAAATGGCGCTAACAGCCATCGAGAACGAAAAATAAGTTTTTCGACGACTCTCTCTAATGTAGAAGGCACTTTTTTGTTTTTAGTTTGATTAATCTGTTCTGACATTTCTAAAATCACTCTCATAAATATTAGTTTGATAATACGCGGTTTTTATTAGTAATTTCTATATTTGCAGCGCACTACTGTGACTATTTTTTGTTTATCTTTACGATAAAAATATTTCGTTATCTTTTTTACAGATTTCGTTTATAAATTCACTTAAGCAAAGCGGTATGCCCTTTGCGCACCTTTACTGAGCACTTTAAGCCAGTAATTATTAATTATGTTGATTAGGAATAATTAAATGAACAAAGCATTGCTAGCACTAATTTTGGCACCTGTATTAAGCGTGTCAGCGTCTAACGCAATCGCTAACGAAGCACCTGAAGCATCAGCTGAAATGATCAAAGAATACACTGAGATGTGTTTAAACTGGGCTAAAGATGATGACATCAGCAACGAAGAATTAAAGCTATACGTACTAAAATGTGTGAATGATGAGCTTGAAGCTGAAGGCTTTAAGAAAGTAAAAGACGTACAAATTTAATTTGTCGTTAAACCAGATATAAAAAAACCGGAATGACACAAAGACGTGCGCTCCGGTTTTTTATTGCCTTGAAAAGCTAAGGAATTATTCCTTAGCTTTTGTCGATGTTTTCTTTTTTGCAGGCGCTTTCTTTTTACTTTCTTCAACCCACTTGCCATTTTGGTAGTGAGCAGTCCAACCTGTCGCCTTACCATCGACTTCACTCATCACATATTGTTCTTTATTTTTACGGCTATAACGAACAATTGCAGGGTTGCCATCTGGGTCTTGCGTAGGCGCATCAGCTAAATAATAAAACTTCTCAGAAATACGATCTCTAAAACGTTTTAACTCTTCAACTTTAGGTGCACGAGTTTCACGAGACTTAGGAAAAGTATTCGCCGCCAAGAAAATACCTGAAGCACCATCACGAAGTACAAAGTAAGCTTCTGATTTTTCACATTCTAGTTCTGGTAAATGAACCGGATCTTCTTTCGGTGGCGCAGCTTCACCATTTTTGAGTAATTTACGCGTATTCTTACACTCTTCATTACTACAGCCAAAATACTTGCCAAAACGGCCTGATTTTAACTGCATATCTGAGCCACATTTATCACATTCGATAATTGGGCCATCGTAGCCTTTAATTTTAAAGGTACCTTGTTCAACGATATAACCCTTACAGGCTGGGTTATTACCACAGACATGCAGTTTACGTGTTTCGTCTATCAAGTATGAATCCATTGCCGTTTCACAGATTGGGCAACGCTTCATTTGCATTAGTGATTCTGTTTCAACATCTTCAACATCTGCGGCAATCGCTTCATCACCAGGCACCAAATTCATGGTTGTTGTACAACGCTCTTTAGGTGGCAGGTTGTAACCTGTACAGCCTAAGAATACACCAGTTGACGCAGTACGAATCCCCATTTTACGGCCACAGGTTGGACAATCTATGTCTGTTTCAACCATTTGATTTTGGCGCATACCGCCTTGCTCTTCATCACCTGAAGCAATTTCAAGCTGAGTTGAAAAGTCTGCGTAAAACTTGTCTAGTACTTGTGTCCAAACGCGCTCACCTTCTGCGATATCATCCAGACGACCTTCCATTTTAGCGGTAAAATCAAAGTTCATCAGATCTTCAAAGTTTTCCACTAAGCGGTCAGTAACTATCTCACCCATTTTTTCAGCGAAGAAACGGCGATTTTCAACGCGCACATAACCACGGTCCTGAATCGTTGAGATAATTGATGCATAAGTTGAAGGGCGACCAATACCACGCTTTTCAAGCTCTTTAACTAAGCTTGCTTCACTAAAGCGCGCAGGTGGCTTAGTAAAGTGTTGCTTAGGATCTAACTCAACAAGCGTTAGTACATCACCCTCTTTTACTGCTGGTAATGATTGATCTTCTTCATTCTTTTTACGAACAGCTGGCTGAACTTTTGTCCAACCATCAAAGCGAAGTACACGGCCTTTTGCTTTTAGCTGATAATCACCCGCACCTACGGTTAAAGTTGTTAGGTCATATTCAGCAGGTACCATTTGACAAGCTACAAATTGACGCCAAATTAATTCGTAGAGCTTTTTCGCATCTGCTTCAACACCATCTAAATGGCCTGATAATACCGAGACACTTGATGGACGTATCGCCTCGTGCGCCTCTTGTGCATTGCCTTTAGAGCTGTAACTGATCGGTGCTTTTGGTAAATACTTTTCACCAAACTGCTCGGTTACGTAATCACGGCACATTTCAACCGCATCTTTTGATAAGTTGGTTGAGTCGGTACGCATATAAGTAATGTGGCCCGCTTCATATAAGCGTTGAGCCAGCATCATAGTCTTTTTAACACCATAGCCTAAACGTGTACTAGCAGCCTGTTGCATGGTTGAGGTAATGAATGGTGCACTAGGCTTACTCTTGCTTGGCTTTTCTTCAACGCTAACAACCTTGTACTGAGCTTTCTCTAGGTCAGTAACCGCAGTCATTGCCTGCGCCTCATTAACAGGCTTAAATGCTTTGTCAGCGTATTTTGTAACTTCTAAACGTAATGCAGCTTCACTATTTTTAACATCAGCGTGTACATCCCAAAACTCTTCAGGGATAAATGCTTTGATTTCACGCTCACGCTCAACGAGTAAACGCACAGCAACAGATTGCACACGACCGGCTGATAAACCACGAGCAACTTTAGCCCAAAGTAATGGTGACACCATAAAGCCCACTACACGGTCAAGAAAACGACGCGCTTGTTGTGCGTAAACCATATCAGTGTTTAGTTCACCCGGTGTTTCGAATGCTTGTTGAATTGCATTTTTAGTAATTTCGTTAAAAACAACTCGCTTATACTTTTCAGGCTCGCCACCAATAATCTGTTCGAGGTGCCATGCAATTGCTTCCCCTTCTCTATCCAAATCGGTTGCGAGATAGATTTTATCGGCGTTTTCAGCAAGCTTTTTTAATTCTTGAACAACTTTTTCTTTGCCTGGCAGTATTTCGTAATGTGGTTCCCAACCTTTTTCAGGGTCTATCCCCATGCGGGCAACAAGATTCTTATAATCTCGTTGCTTTTTATAGGCAGCTTTTTCTTCTGGTGACATTTTGCGAACTTCAGCAGGCGTTTTGGTCGCCGCTGTTTTCGTTTTGCCTGAACCTGAAGTTGGAAGATCACGCACATGCCCAACACTGGACTTGACGATAAAATCCTTTCCTAAGTATTTGTTAATTGTTTTTGCCTTTGCCGGAGACTCTACAATTACTAGTGATTTGCCCATAGTTGCCTATTTCTGACCGAAAGTTTTAAAGTTTTTTGCCCTTATAAATGTATATCCATCACATTAAACAAATAAGTATGATTTTTTAACATTGGAGCACGAATATTTATAGGTATATCTACAAACACCAATTGTTACAAGCTTTTAATCGAAACTTTTCTTCATTGACTGAATAATTAAACAATTTTTGTTGCTAATTTAGTCAATGTGGTGTTTTGCGGTAATTTCAAGGGGAATATATAGAACAGCAACAAAAATGCCAACCTTCTGGTTGGCATTTTTTAAATTTAATTGTGCTTAAATTTATTTATCATCAAGTATAGCAATTGATTTACTTACTGTTTTTGTAGTACCAAATTGATTCTCGAAATTAAATGTAATGGTCAGCACACCATCTGCGTCTTGGTTACCGTCAACCTCTCGAGCTATACGTACACTTGAAGACATTGTTGAGTCTCTATTTGTGCTTCCGATAATATCTTGATGTTGCAGTATAGAAAAATCACCATTGTCTGCAGTAATTGTTACCTCTGTACCTGCAGGTAATGGATTACCAAATTCATCACTGTAGAAAATTTGGATATTGATACCCGTTAAACCTATATCAATATCTTCTGGGCCTGAATCAGGATCATCCTCATCGTAATTCGGGTTAGGGCGTGTAACACTCGACAAATCAATCGATTCAACATCACACCAGCTTGCATTATCTGATTCTTCAAAGCCACCTGCAAATGTCGAACTACAATCAGCTGGCACAACTACTTCGTAAGGAGCAGTCACTACTTCATTTGATTTTAATACTGCGAATCGTACATAAGGTTCATCACCAGACATAACTACTTCAATCTGCTTACGAACTTCAATTAAATCACGCGTACATTGCCCAGCATTAAAGGCAGCTTCACTACATAACAATCCGTTATATTTACCATCAGGGCCGTCATATACACCATCATTATCAAGATCTCGCCATGTTTCATTATGACCGCCTCGTGAATTTTTCTCCGAGCATGGGTCTGAATCAGCATCGTAAGAATCTCTGGTTGCATCGCTACAGTTAGCTTTGTCAAAGGTATTATTTTCATTGTGGTCATTAAATGCTTCAGGTAAATCATATAACGTATAATATTCACCAACATCAAATAACCCGTTTCGACGAGTAACGCCATCTGATGACTCCTCATCCTCGTAGCTCTCTTGACCTTTCGCTACCGCAAGTATGCTTGTTCGTCCACCTCGAATTACACCATTTGGATCATTTTTAGCGCGAACTAAGGTGCCAATACATGGGGCTGCAATACCAAAATAAGGGTCGCAGTTTACTTCACCAGTTTTAGGGTTTATTCCTTCAGTAGTTGCAGTATTACCATCAATTTCACCAATTCTATTACCCCATTTGTAGTCATAGAAAGGTCGTTCACCCTGCGAGCGCCATGTAACAACACATGATGCATCAGTAGTACGACATACTGCTTCATTACTTTGTGAACCTATAACACCTGACTCAGTTAAAACGGTTGATTCAACACCATCACTATTGAATTGATTAAATTGGTCACCAAAATAAACTGTCAGGTTATTAGTGACGCCATTATAATTTAATGCATTTGGATTCAAGACTTCTGGGCTTAAGTCAAAACTGTTTTGATCTGTAACACCAGAGTATAAAGCAAGTTGAGATGACACTGCGTTAATTTGCTCAGTTAAAGGCACTAAGTGAAGTGTCCCTGCAGGGCAAATTTCATTGCTTGGTTCAGCTTCACATAGTTCAACTTCATCTGTCCAACAAGATAAATCATCACCTTCAGGCAAGGCAGCAACATCTTCTTTAGAAACAAAACATGCTTTAACGACAAGTGGTCCAGGAACGATGCCTGAAGTCACTGTTGTTTGTACAACACCATTGTTGTCTGTATTAGCAGTTCTTTGCGTTAATTTTGCTAAACCTACTGAGTCCGTCAATTTAAAATCAATACGTTGCTGTGCAGAAACAATACCATCCGCATCAAGTAATCTGAAACGAACGACTGATTGTGTTGGTAAGCCACCTTCACCAGGTGGAAGCGCAATCACTGGCTCCGAAACATCAAGAAATTGTATTGATTGAACAGCCGATACTTCAACAGGTATAACAGTAGACGCCGTAAAATTTTTGCCGCCCGTTTCAACTGTAATATTAACCACATCATTGATTGAACAGCCGTTAGCACGGTATGTTGAGCTTGCAATACCTGCTGACGATTGTACCGATGCATCAATTGTCGAGTCATTATTTGAAACACACGTAGAGTTAAATTCTACTTCTGTAGGCGTGGTAAATAAATTACCTTGCTCGTCGCGAAGGGTAACTTCAATAATAGTACTACCACCCGCTTTCAAAGGAATTGTATTGCCTTCACTATCTGTGTTTAGTCCATTATCAACTTCTAACACTAGATCAGCGATACCAACAGCAAAGTTAAGATCTGCACTTTCACCTAACGATGACACCGAAATAGTACCAGCACCGCCTGTATTTCCTGGCTGTAATTTTAAAAGTGCAACACCAAAGTTATCAGTCAGAGCTCGACCTGAAGAAGGTAATACAGAACCAAGATCAGTTGTTACATCAACCAATGAGTTAGCAACACCATCACCGCCTTGGTCATTTATTACTTCTACAAATAAATCACCTAACTCGGTTGATGAAATTGAATTAGTAATAGTACAGCCAGAAGCTTGCGAAGTTGGATCAAGCTTCACATTATTTCGATTTTGATCCCACGAAGGGTTGCAGCCTGTTAGCATTAGAACAGACACTGAGTATTGGGCAGCATCAGAAGAAGCATCATCACCATTTGATATAAAACCTACCGTTTTCGTAATGGTGTTATCATTTTCATCTGTATATGTTGCGATAACTTGACCAGCGCCTTTTGAATCGCCACTACTTAAAGTGACATTTGCTTGGCCATTTTCATCTGTTAGCGCAGTACCTAGTACGGGTGTAATTTTACCTGTGAAGTTTGTAGTAAACGAAATCAATTGGCCAGCAATTGGAGTGCTTTCATCAAGTAAAGTAGCTGTAACCGTTCCTTTGTTGTTTTTACTAACCGGGTTGTCTGAAGAGAAAGGTAAACCAGAACTGTCAACAATCGAAAGCCCTAATGAAATTGTGCCACTGCTATCACCCGTTTGTGAACCATCGGATGTGAAACCAAAAGTATCACTAAAAGTCTCTTCACCAACTATGTAGGATGCAGTAATGATACCAGCTCCTGCCGTATCACCTGCAGTGACAGTAATTGATGCAACACCATTTGAATCGGTCAAGCTCGTACCAGAAGCAGGTGTTATCAAGCCAATACTACCATCAAGACTAAAAGTTATCACTTCACCAGATACAGCAACCGCCTGATTGGTCAGAGTTGCTGAAATAGTTAATGGTGATTCGACCGTTACAGAACTCGACTCTTCATTTGTGCCCGCTGTATAACCTTTCACAGATACAGAGTAACTTGGGGTATCAGTCGTACCACCATCCCCTCCATCAAGTGAACCGCTATCGTTCTCTAACGACCCACCGCCGCCACAGGCAACTAACAATGAGCTGAAAACTATAATACTTAGCCATCGCAATAAAGGCATTGACCTCTCCCTAGTTAGCTATTTTAAATTTATTTATATATTTACCTAATATTAACCTAAAAATTGAACGAATATCATAATTTTTTTATCAGATTTACAGCGAATTAATTTAAAATATTTGTCGAATTTTCCTGTATAAAAATCTTCAGGCTGGTAGGCTATGGCGAAATTTATAAAAATATAGACTAGGTATATGTCAAAAGTACGATCTTTAAGCCTTACGTCTCGTATCATGGTAGGTATGGTACTGGGTGTGCTTGTTGGTTTTATCTTTCAAGCGATTTTAGCGGGTGAAGACGATTTCCTAATTCCACTAGGATTATTCTCTTTACCAATTAAAGCATTTTTTGTGGATGGTATCTTCCATGTAGGTGGGCAAATATTCATCGCAAGTTTAAAGATGCTGGTTGTTCCATTGGTTTTTGTATCGCTGGTGTGTGGTACATGTAGCTTAAGTGACCCTAAAAAACTAGGTCGATTGGGTGGAAAATCAATCTTACTCTATCTAGTAACAACAGCAATAGCGATCACCGTTGCTATAACACTAGCGCTATTAGTTAATCCTGGTGAAGGTATTAACCTACCATCAGATGCGACCTACAGTGCTAAAGAAGCACCTACCCTTGCACAAGTCATTATTGGAATGTTTCCTACCAACCCAATTGATGCAATGGCAAATGGCAATATGCTGCAAGTTATTGTGTTTGCTTTGTTATTTGGTGTGGCGATGGCTTTAAGCGGTAAAGCAGGTAAACGTGTTGCAACCGTGTTCGAAGACTTAAACACCGTTATTTTAAAACTTGTTACCCTACTGATGAATATCGCCCCTTACGGTGTATTCTTTTTAATGGCTAAGTTATTCACAACTATAGACTTTAAACTCATCACAAGCCTTGCCTTATACTTTGGCGTGGTGGTCTTCGCGCTCTTAATTCATGGCTTTGTAAACTATAGTATCTTATTAAAAGTGTTAACTGGTTTAAATCCAGTGACGTTTTTAAAGAAAATGAAAAACGCCTGTTTGTTTGCGTTTAGTACTTCAAGTTCAAGTGCAACAATGCCTATTACCCTTGAAACTGCTAGCAAAAAACTTGGTGCTCACAACTCAGTTGCTTCATTTACGGTACCTTTAGGCGCAACTATTAACATGGACGGCACAGCAATTATGCAAGGTGTTGCTACCGTGTTCATTGCACAGGTCTTTTCAGTTGATTTAACTATTTCTGATTATTTAATGGTTATCTTGACCGCGACACTAGCATCTGTTGGTACTGCCGGTGTGCCAGGTGTTGGTCTTATCATGTTAGCGATGGTGTTAAACCAAGTAGGCTTACCTGTAGAGGGCATTGCTATCATCATTGGTGTTGACCGTTTACTTGATATGACTCGTACCGCTGTAAACGTAACAGGTGATTGTATGGTGACCTGTGTGGTTGCAAAATCTGAAGGTGAATTTGATGAGGACGTATTTAACGACCCAAATGCCGCTAAAGATTTAGAAGACTATCATAAGTCGATTAAGTAATAATTTACTTATGAACGACTCATAAAAAACCCGCTTAAATAGCGGGTTTTTTATTGCCTATATACTGTTTAAAACTGAAACTTAAGGGTTTAAGCCTTTAAAACGCGACATTAAACTCACACCTGCTTTACTCAAACCAGTGCTTAAGCCCACCGCTAATTTATCGCTCAAATTCTTCTTAATACGGTATTTCACTTTGAAGATTTGACGCTCTTTTGCTTGGCTCAATAAAATATCATCGCTTGTGTCAATTTTATCAACTAAGCCTTTATCAAAGGCTTGAGTAGCAAACCAGTGCTCACCTGTTGCGACCATGTCTATATCAAGTGAAGGGCGTTGTTCACTAACAAATGTTTTGAATAAGCCATGCGTTTCTTCTATTTCCTGTTTGAATTTTTCGCGACCTTTGTCTGTATTTTCACCAAATAAGGTTAATGTTCGCTTGTATTCGCCTGCAGTAATTTGCTCAAAGTCCACATCATTCTTTTTCAAAATTTTATTAAAATTAGGAATCTGCGCAATAACCCCAATTGAGCCAACAATTGCAAATGGTGCAGCTACGATTTCATCAGCAACACATGCCATCATATAGCCACCACTCGCCGCTACTTTATCAATGGCTACAGTCAAATGCACTCCTGCATTACGTAAGCGTTGTAGTTGAGACGCTGCAAGTCCGTAACCATGCACTACACCTCCGCCACTTTCTAGACGAACAAGAACACGATCTTTTTCTTTATCTGCAATAGTTAAAATAGCTGTGATCTCTTCACGTAAGCTTTCTACTTCGTGCGCATCTACACTGCCATTAAAGTCAATTACATATAGACGTGACTTAGGGTCTTCACTGTGTTGTTTTTTTGCGGCTGCTTTTTGTTGTTTCTGGTGAGCTTTTAACTCTTTCTTTGAAAGTGTGTTTTCGATAAAGCTTTGTTTTAAATCATCAAGCTGTTCACTTAAATCATCAATGGTTATCTCGCCCTTCTTCGCTTTAGGTTTTACTGCAGCTCCCATGATAATGGCAACAATGACAGCAATAGCGATGACAAATGTGAGGGTTTTTGCGAAAAACAACCCGTACTCATATAAAAATTCCAATCAAACTCTCCACTTATTAATTATTCGCCACAATTTACCATGCTTTAAAGCAAAAAAAAGCCACATGATGTGGCTTTTTACTTAATTGGTTATTACTTAATTAATAGGTTTCAGTTATTCAGTGACAACATCTGAGTTTGTAACCTGAAGATACTGACCACGGCTTGCTAAGAAAGTCGCAATTTGCAGTTGCATCTCAGCTGTAGCAGCTGCACTTTCTTGCGCTGTAGCACCTGAATCAGCAGTAGCTACAGGCGTTAACACTGAGCTGTGATGACCTTTCGTGAATTTAACCACATAGCTCATCGCATCAGCAGTTGGACCTTGTGTCTCAGCAACCGTTGATAAGCCCATTAAGTTGGCAAGAGGTAAACTACCAGCAATTGGATTACTCGTCACCATTGGTGGGATAACCATATCAGCATTGTTATTTTCACCGTCGCCCACGACAACACTCATGTAGACTGGTGTGCCAAGCGCTGCAACTGATGCGGCGTAGTTTGAAGGATCACCACTATCAAGCGCCGTTTGTGCAGCAAAAGCAAACTGAGTAATTATGCTTTGAATATTAGCAAGTTTTACAGTTTCACCAGCCATAGTTAGCGAACCAATGTACTCTTTATACGCACATGTAACAAAAGCTGTTTGGTTAGAAGCAAGTGAACCACAGTTAGACAGCGCTTCATTTTGTGCATAAGCACCAAACTCTGCAGATTCAGCTGTGCCTGCTGCAAGTAAAACAGAGCCTTGCACAAAAGGACCAAATGTATTTGACTCAATTAAGAAACTGGCGATACCACCGCCACCACTGGCAAGTGCAACACTCTTCACGTTGAACATTGGATCAACTTGGTCAGCTAGCGGTGCATTAGTCACAGCAACAAATGCTGGAGCAACTACAGAGCCTAATGAATGGCCTAAGAATGAAACATCTTGGGCATTTAAATCAGCAGCACCAGTAAAGTTAAGACCTAAACGTAACCCCAGTAAATCAGCAACTGATTGACGTAAGCTATCACGCGCTACTAATAATGACTGTAAGTTCATGTAGCTTAAAACTGAACCTGTAGAAGCATTAAAGTCATCAGTACCATCGCCGTCTACATCTACACCACGCTCACCATGCATTGGGTGGTCGATTGCAGCAGTTGCAAAGCCTTGCATTGTTAATTGTGCTGTAATTGCTAGCATATCTTCTTTTTTAGAAGTAATACCGTGCTGAAGAATCACTACTGGCCAACCACCTTCAGGCATTACCAGAGGATCCAACCCTAACTGACCACGTATTGCGTTGATCACAGGTAAAATTGGTTTAGTAACTTGTACTGGAACGTTAGCAATGCTTTGTGTTTTTGGAATTGTGTTGTATTTGGTTAAGTGTTTAGTTTGATCTAAACCTAAATCACGCAGTTTTCCACCACTTAACGCCATACATAAACCATCAGTTTCGCTGATTGGGTCTGTTGGGAATGAGTCACCTGCAGTAGATGCATAGCCAAGTACAGCAACACCACTGTCGCATAGCCCTTGCCAATAAGTTGCTGATAAATCATCAACCGTTTTGCCTGTAGGCGTTGCTAAATACATAGGTAGCATCACGCTACCCTTTTGATATTGCACACCACCAAATACTGGTGAAACACCTGTAATACCTTGTGATGCGAATACTTGCTCAACTGTAATTACGGGTTGCTCTGGAATTTGAACCATTGGTGTTGGTAAGGCAGGTTGCGAAAGGCTAGCTGCTAAAAGCTGTTTAACAGTACCTAGTACTTGACCTGCTGATTGCATTGTCATCGCAGCAGAGTAAATAATTTCATCTTTTGTAATTGCGCCACCTGAGGTGACTGCATTTTCGTAGCTATTAATCACCGCTTGCAGAGATTTTTGTGAATCAGTAATTAGCGGTGTTTCTTCACTAACAAGTGCATAAGTTGAAGATGGTTCGATTGAACGCCCTTCTGAGTCCATTAAAGACGTTGTTAAAACGTTTATGTAGGTGCTACCCGCTTTAAAAGGTTTAAGTGGGATCACGGCAACCGCATCACCAGAACCTTGTGTAATGAAGTCAACACCAAAGGTAAGCTCAGAAACCAACTTACAGGCAATGCCTGCAGGTACTTGCGAACAGGTTTCATCTGTTTGACTTGCGCCCATAACTACTTCAAAAATACGAACTGCACCAGGTGAACCGGCAGAAGCCATATCAAGTGAGATACCCGCAGGGAATGCTAAATCGATTTTAAACGGAGTTTGTGTTGACCAGCCATCAAGGGCACCTAGTGCAAGCTGAGGATCAGCATAGGCTGCGCGTTCAACACTAACATTGTTGTCGTCTAATTCACCCGGCATATTTAAAGTGCCATCAAGTGTACCACTCATCAGTAAGTCATTAGGTACCGAGATAACGCTATTTGCAGGGTCAAATTTAACGGTCGCGGTTGGGATGACAGGTGGGGTGTCATTTTTAACATCTTCTAATGTTTCTCCTCCACCACAGCCGGTAATGACTGACGCAATGGCTAGTGAGAGTAGCATTTTTTTCATAATTTCGCTCCGCGCAAATCTTATTGTTATTGTGTGTTCAAAGTTAAACGTAGTTGTTCTACTACCTTTATTCTAAGTTAAATTAATGTAATTAGATTATTAATAAGACATTAGACCAGTTAAAGTTAACGTAAAGTTTCAATTTTCGCCACCTTAATTTGCAATAAATTCGATAACTTGGCTTTTTGCTATGTTAAAATAGCAAAAAATCTAATTGATGGTACTTTTATGCACACTTATAAAGCCGCAGAGAATGCGCTAAAAGACAAAGTAATTCTAATAACAGGTGCGGGTGATGGCATTGGTCGCGTAGCCGCATTAACTTATGCCAAGCATGGTGCCACTGTTATATTGCTTGGTAAAACAACTAATAAACTCGAATGTGTCTATGATGAAATCGTGAACGCAGGCTACCCACAGCCGGCTATCGTGCCGATGGATTTAAAAGGTGCAACAAAACAAAACTACCGCGATTTAGCCGCAACTATAGAAATGCAGTTTGGCAAGTTAGATGGTTTATTAAACAATGCAGGTATTTTGGGTTCATTAGGGCCGCTTGAACATTTTTGTGTTTCTACCTTTGAAAACATTATGAAAGTGAATGTGACTGCGCAAGCCATGATCACTAAATTTATGTTTCCATTATTGCGAAAGTCACCAAGTGCATCTGTTATTTTTACATCCTCTGGTGTTGGTCGCAAAGGCCGTGAGCATTGGGGTGCATATGCAATCTCAAAATTTGCTGTTGAAGGCATGATGCAAACTTGGGCCTGTGAAGTGGGCAAAACCAATATTCGCGTGAACTGTATCAACCCTGGTGCAACTCGCACATCTATGCGTGCTTCTGCATACCCTGGTGAAGATAGAGATAAATTAGCAACGCCAGAAGATTTAATGCCAACTTATTTATACTTGATGAGCGACGACTCTAAAGAGGTGAACGGCCAATCTTTAGATGCTCAACAGAAGTAAGCTAATAGCTAGACACAAAAAAAGCAGCTTTCGCTGCTTTTCTAATCTTTAAGCCCACTAAATAAAGCGTTTGATAATAAAATCTACTTTCACACGCTTTGCCTGACCCAAAAGTTTCTTAACAGGCGCAGGATAATCATCCATTGTCTCTAAGTCTTGCGGGCCATTTAAACGACGACAGTGCTGCAAAATAGCGTGTTTTTCGTTTTCTATTTGCTCAAGAATATTTTGCTTCGGATCGTCAATTAAAATCCCGTTTTCGATATCTAAACCCCATGCTCGCGGATTCAAATTATGTCCACTAAGCAAATGTAAACGCTTATCTGAACAAATTCCTTTTAAATGGAAAGAGTTGCTTTCATGTTTCCAAAGATAAACATTTAAATTGCCATTTGCGATGTGACGCTTCTGAGACTTTAAAAATTTAAGTAGGATTGTTTCATATAAATAAGGGAGTGCACCAATCTTACTAAAAGGCTCACTAGGAGGCAGATAAAAATCGTTCGCAGTTTTATCACCTACTACAATTGTTACTTGCTTACCTTGTTTTAGTAAGCGACGTAAAGAGCGCATTAATGGTGCTGGGAAATTAAAGTAAGGCGTATAAAGTACTAATTCTTCTTCCGTGGTATCAAATAATGACTTAATCAAACGATTTAGTTTATTACTACGACGGCCTAAGCCTAAGAAAAGACGAACCCCTAATTCACCCGCACTCGCCTCTGCTGCACTTTCATAACTTGCTGATTTAAGATCACGCATTAACTGCTTTTGCGCATTTTTAATATCGTTGAAGTTAACTAGAGGTCGCTTATCAATACGAGGAACAGCCTCAGAACTTAATAAGTGTGATTCAATAAACTCTACCACTGAGTTACACAAACCAGCTTGATGCACTAAAAAGTAGCGATCTAAACGATAACGATCGTCCTGCTGCAAATAGACATTGTTAAGACTTGCACCGCTGTACAATAAAGTATCGTCAATCACAAAGCCTTTTAAATGTAACACACCAAAAAGCTCTTTCGCTTTAACAGGAACACCATAAACCTTTACATTAGACTGGTATTTTTCCTGAAAGTCACAATACATACTGGCATTGCCATCAGATTTTGCAGCGCCAATTAAACCTCGCTGAGCGCGATGAAAATCAACCAGTACTTTTACCTCTAAATCTGGATTAGCTAATGAGGCTTCGTGTAATGCCGTTAAAATTTCTCGACCTGCTTCATCATCTTGAAGATACAAAGCAGTTATATAAATTCTTTTTGTCGCTGAACGAATTAAACGCAATAGTTCAATGCGATACTCTTTTGCATTGGTTAAGACCTGTAAGTCTTCCGTAGTCAGCCCGAATGCGGGCTTTTCCTGCCAAAATACCATAATTGCCTGTTCATTTATTTAGCTCATAACTAAAGCTAATATCAAAATTAGCTAAAACATACCAAAAAAATATTGCTTGGTCATGAATAAACGTACTTTGAAGGCATAACAATTGAGAAATAGTTCATTTAACAAGCAAAAAGAGCAGCTTAAATCATAATGAGTAAGGATTATTTGACAGCTTTGCGATTTACCAAAAAAAATAATCGAGCCTTTTGTTTACATCCGCCTTGTTTTTCTTAGAATCGGTCGCATAGACATCGTATTGAAACGTTTTTAGGAAAAACCATGAGTGACGCTAAACACTGTAAACTATTAATTTTGGGTTCTGGACCTGCGGGCTATACGGCGGCAGTTTATGCTGCACGTGCCAACCTTAACCCTGTTCTAATCACAGGAATTCAACAAGGTGGTCAATTAACAACAACGACCGAAGTTGAAAACTGGCCTGGTGATGC
Source organism: Pseudoalteromonas nanhaiensis (assembly GCF_051235485.1). Taxonomy (NCBI): domain Bacteria; kingdom Pseudomonadati; phylum Pseudomonadota; class Gammaproteobacteria; order Alteromonadales; family Pseudoalteromonadaceae; genus Pseudoalteromonas; species Pseudoalteromonas nanhaiensis. Next base: position 286,110 of record NZ_JBPNYQ010000003.1, read on the forward strand.
GCATGGCTTAACTGGCCCTGCATTAATGGAACGTATGAAAGAGCACGCTGAACGTTTCGAAACTGAAATTATCTTCGATCACATTAACAAAGTTGATGTTACTAAGCGCCCTTTCACTTTAACAGGTGATTCAGGCACATATACTTGTGATGCATTAATCATTGCAACAGGTGCGTCTGCTAAGTACTTAGGTTTAGAATCTGAAACAAACTTCCAAGGTCGTGGTGTCTCTGCTTGTGCAACCTGTGATGGTTTCTTCTATCGCGGTCAAAAAGTTGCTGTTGTTGGTGGTGGTAATACGGCAGTAGAAGAAGCTCTTTACTTATCTAACATCGCCGACGAAGTACACGTGATCCATCGTCGCGATAGCTTCCGTAGCGAGAAGATTCTGGCTGATCGTTTAAATGAAAAAGCGGCAAACGGTAATGTTGTTTTACATTACAATCGTACTTTAGATGAAGTTCTTGGTGATGAAATGGGTGTAACTGGCATCCGCATTAAAGCAACTGACTCAGAAGAGACTGAAAACCTTGACCTTGCAGGTGTATTCATCGCAATTGGCCATAAGCCAAACACTGACATGTTCGAAGGTCAACTAGAAATGAAAGATGGCTACTTAGTAGTTGAATCAGGCTTAAACGGTAATGCGACACAAACAAGCGTACCAGGTGTATTCGCTGCAGGTGATGTGTGTGATCACATTTATCGTCAAGCAATCACATCAGCAGGTACAGGTTGTATGGCTGCCCTAGATGCTGAGCGCTTTTTAGATAATCTATAATCTATTGCTAAATACTAGCTTTGTTGGGGTTGTCGAAGAACAGCCCCTTTTTTATGGCTAAAATTTTGCTAGAATCATAATAAATAACAACGATAATGCTGATATGATCAAGCAACTTTATCAGCTCTCACCCGAGAGTGTAGATTTCCCAAATCCTGAATACGCCCTCGATGAGCCTGATGGTTTATTAGCTATTGGCGGTGATTTATCAGTTAACCGCATTAAACATGCTTATAAAAATGGTATTTTCCCATGGTTTAGTGATTACGAACCAATTATGTGGTGGTCACCTAGCATGCGCGGTATTATTGAGTTAAATGAATTTCATGTCAGTCGTAGTTTAAAAAAGCACTTAAAACGTGCTCCGGTTCGAGTCACTGTTAATCACGCTTTTTCGCACGTTATCAATGCTTGCCGTGAGCAACGACTCGACGCCGAAGGAACGTGGATCACAGAGCAAATGATGCATGCTTATATCGAAGCACATCATCAAAATATTGCTCACAGTGTAGAAATATGGCAAGAAAACGAACTAGTACTTCATCACACAAGTTCTGACTAGTTGAGGGCACCATAAGCCCTCTCAAGTTTTTCACGAGCTGATTCAAC